>JACQFP010000077.1 GCA_016200005.1 Verrucomicrobiota bacterium
TAAGTCCTTGAGCACCAGCCTCTTCGTATCCAGACGTTCCATTAATCTGCCCGGCTAAGAACAAGTTGCGGCAGGTTTTTGTTTCCAATGATGCGTCTAGTTGAGTCGGGAATGCAAAATCGTATTCAACGGCGTATGCTGGACGAATGATTTCTGCGGACTCACAACCAATTATTGTTCTGACCAGTTCGACTTGGACCTCAAATGGGAGAGAAGTAGAAAATCCATTAACGTAAATCTCATCCGTGGCAATACCTTCTGGCTCCAAGAAAACCTGGTGGTGCTCTTTGGTAGGAAATTTTACAATTTTATCCTCAATGGATGGACAATAACGTGGACCGACGCCCGCTATCGCACCGGAATACATGGGCGACTTGTGAAGGTTGGCACGTATAAGATCAGCCGTCGAGTTCGTGGTATGGGTGATATAACAACACAGTTGACCTTTCAATTTATCCAAGACCGAGTTTGGAGGATAGCAACCATTGACGGAACTGATTTCACCCTTCGAAGCGCCGCATTGTTCCACGTGGAACAAGTCGTTCCTCCAGTACGAGAAGAATGGTACAGGCTCATCGCCTCGTTGAATTTCTGTTTTGTCAAAATCGATTGTGCGCCGCAAGAGCCTCGGCGGAGTGCCGGTTTTTAGCCGACCAAGTTCGAGACCAATCTCCATTAGAGAGCCCGATAAGCCCATTTCAGATGACTCACCGGCCCTTCCGCCTTGTTGTTTGGCATCCCCGATATGCATCAATCCACGCAAGAATGTACCCGTTGTAACAATCACAGTCTTCCCGTGGTATTGAACTCCCAGTCTGGTCTCCACCCCGTAGACTGCTCGATGCTTGCAAAGTAAACGTGAAGTTTGACCTTGCATCACGTCAAGATTTCGCTCCTTTTCACAAATCCATTTGAGCCTGAGCTGATACGCTTTCTTATCGCACTGAGCTCTGGGTGCCCAAACAGAAGGACCTTTTTTAGTGTTTAGCATTCGAAATTGCAGACCGGTCATATCCGCTGCTTTTCCCATCTCTCCACCTAACGCATCAATTTCTCTAGCCAAGTGGCCTTTAGCTAGTCCACCGATTGCTGGGTTACAGGACATCTGACCAATGGTGTCCAAGTTGGAAGTTAGGAGCAAGGCTTTGCACCCCATTCTAGCAACTGAAAGTGCCGCCTCAATCCCTGCATGACCGGCTCCGACAACGATTACATCGTATGTTTTCGGATAAATAAACATCGCTTAAACTAGACGAGTTGATATGTGGCTTGGAACGGATTGCGACCAGCATTCTTTTTCAATCCTCGATCTGGATTAGCGGAGAGATGCTCACAGATTTTGAGGACAGTTTCATACTCGCAAAAGGAACCTATTTCTTCGGTCACCTGCACGGCCGTGAATGCACTCCCGCAACGTGCCAAGAAGAACGCCAATACCTTAGACTGAAGCTCTATAAAACTGGCGGCTGCTGTTTTGCCTGCCTCGACCCCCGGTTGATTGTATGCGTTTACATTGATGAGGCTGGCATACAAACTCACAGTTCGCTCAAAAAGCGCGATCAGAACTCCAACTGTGAACGAGGAGACTCTTCTAAGCGAAAGCGTGATTGATTCCCGGCCTTTTTCAGACAATGCGTTGCGGGTTCCATGCAAAAAGCTAACCAAATAATCACCAGATGTTATATTATTGTCAAGCATGATGGATGGTGAGGACCGATCCTTTAGTACCTCAATGAAAGTGACGAAAGAATTGTCAATACCATCTCTAAGTTGTTGAACATAAGCATGTTGGTCTGTTGACCCTTTGTTTCCGAAAACCACAATCCCTTGATTAACCCTCTTGCCATCTAAATCAAGTTCCTTACCGAGTGACTCCATGATGAGTTGTTGGAGATATCGTGAAAGGAGCTGCAAGCGATCTTTGTAGGGCAAAACAACCATTATCTTGTCTCCTTTACCGTTACCGATATAAAACCACATCAATGCAAGCATAGCAGCCGGATTTTGATCAAAGTTTGGTTGGCGAGTAAGCTCATCGCAACACCGCGCACCTGAGACGAACTTATCTATATCTATGCCTTGTAAGGCAGCTGGGAGAAGACCAACTGCGGAGAATTGGCTTGTTCGTCCACCTACCCAATCCCACATCGGAAACCGTTTGAGCCAATTCTTTGTGATCGCAAGGTTATCAAGCTCACTTCCCAAACGGGTAATCGCCACTGCGTGTTCCTCAAAAGAATGTCCGGCTCGCTGATAAACGTTTTGCGTTTCCAACATGCTGTTACGAGTTTCTTTTGTGGTCCCAGATTTCGAGATAACAATACACATCGTCTGTCCCAACAGCGGGGTAATTCCCGAAAAGAGCTTATCCATTCCGTCCGGGTCGGTGTTGTCCAGAAAATGGATTGTCAGCTTGTCTTTGCTGGGCTGTCCGAGTGCGTCGGAAACAAATTGTGGTCCCAAAGCTGAACCCCCTATGCCGATCAGTAAGAGGTTTTTGAACGGACCCTTTGCGCCTTGAATAGTACCGGCGTGCACTTGCGCGGCAAACGCCTTGATCGCTTCCAGCGTGGTTTCTATTTCCCGGGCAATCAACGGCGTTGGAGCGAGTGCCGTGTTACGCAGCCAATAATGACCTACCATGCGGTTTTCATCGGGGTTCGCGATGGCACCTTTTTCCAAGTCTGCCATGGCTCGGAAAGCTTTTTGCATCCGCGGCTCCATTGAGACAAAATAATCGTCGGCAAAATTCATTCGGCTGATGTCCATCGCCAGCTCGATTGTCGGGAACTCCACGTAGTATTGCTGAAACCGCTTCCACTGTTCTTCTCTTGACCTGGTCATAAACGTGAGAGCTAGTTTAGCAGTCATGGCGGGACCAAAACAATGAAATTACCAATTTGAACAAAGTTCGCTGCTAAGGATGATTGACAGCGGTCTGGAACACGGTTCGAGCAATTCGCGGGGTTTCACGACGGCTTTCCGCTTGCGCATCGCCAGTGTTTAACTTAGCAATCGCTGCAGTTTTTCCGAGTAAGAAAACGAACAACTTTAGTTTATGCCACCTGCATTCGCTAACATCTTTTCAATCCCGTTTGAAGGTCCCAAGTCAAGAAACCCGCTTGCCTTCAAGCATTACCATGCGACAGAACTCGTCGAGGGTAAGACGATGAAGGAGCACCTGCGGTTTTCAGTGGTCTATTGGCACAGCTTTCGTAATCGCCTGGCCGACCCATTCGGAATGGGCACGGCGATTCGACCTTGGGACGACGGCACAGAGTCGGTGCAGAACGCCAAGGATCGCGTCCGCGCCGCTTTCGAATTCATTGAAAAACTTGGCGCCCCGTTCTATGCGTTTCACGACCGGGATGTCGCTCCGGAGGCAGCAACCCTCAGCCAAACCAATAAGAATCTGGATGCTGTCGTGAACGTCTTGAAGGAAGAGCAGGAGCGTTCCGGGATTAAACTGCTTTGGGGTACGGCCTGTCTTTTCACGCATCCTCGTTACGTGCATGGTGCGGCCACGAGTTGCAATGCGGACGTCTTTGCGTACGCGGCGGCGCAGGTAAAAAAGGCGCTCGAAGTTACGTATGAACTCGGCGGCGCAGGTTACGTTTTTTGGGGCGGCCGTGAGGGATACTCCACTTTATGGAACACGAACATGAAGCGGGAGCTGGATCATCTCGCCAGATTCCTCCACATGGCCGTGGATTACAAGAAGAGAATCGGATTCAAAGGACAATTCTACATCGAGCCGAAGCCAAAAGAACCGACCAAACATCAATATGATTCTGACGCGGCGGCCTGTCTTAATTTCCTGCGGGAGTATGACCTCATCGACCATCTAAAGTTGAACCTCGAAACCAACCACGCGACCCTGGCTGGTCACACCATGCAGCACGAACTGGAAGTTGCCGCTGCCGCAAACGCGCTCGGCTCGATTGACGCGAATACTGGAGACCCGCTGCTCGGTTGGGACACGGATCAGTTTCCCACCGACATTTATTTGACCACCCAATGCATGCTGACGATTCTAAAAACAGGTGGTTTGAAAACTGGCGGCGTGAATTTCGACGCGAAGGTGCGACGCGAAAGCTTTGAACCCATTGATTTATTTCACGCCCACATCGGCGGCATGGATGCGTTTGCCAGGGGATTGAAGATCGCTGCGGCGATTCGCAAAGACGGACGGCTGGCTGAGTTCGTCCAGCAGCGTTATTGCTCGTGGGACTCCGGCATTGGCGCGAAAATTGAATCGGGCAAAAGCAACTTCACCGAACTCGAGGCCTACATCCTCAAGCAAGGTGAAGCGGCGCCCAACCACAGCGGTCGTCAGGAGTTTTTGGAAAACCTGATCAACGAATTCATCTGATCGGGGCGTTGCGGCCGGGTGCAAACCGCCTTTCACAACGGCAGGGTGATGCTGATGGTAGTGCCCTGGCCTTGGCGCGACATAATCTTGATTTTGCCACGAAGCGTCTCAACCACACGTCGCACGATGGCCAGGCCGAGACCGGTTCCAGTCCTCTTGGTGGATTTTAGCACGGATGAAAATGCCCGGCGGCGCTGCTCCTCCGTCATCCCTTCGCCGGTGTCCTTGAACTCCACAACCACATGCGTGAGGTTCGGGTTGCTTCGCGGCACACGCAACGCCCGAGATGAAATCATCAGTCGCCCCCCCTTGGGCATCGCTTCCACCGCATTGAGCATGAGATTGAGAAAAGCCTGTTCCAATTGCACGGCGTCGGCCATCAGCAACGGCAAGTTCGGTTCAAAGTTGCAGACCAGTGGAATGTTTTGGTGCGTCAGTTTGTGTCGGGTCAGCAGACTCAAATCATCGATCAGTTGGTTGAGATTCACGGGGGTCAATTTCGGCTCGGCACTGCGCGCGAAGTCGAGTATTTGCTCCACGGTTTTGTTCAAGAGATCCATTTTTTCGCCAATCAACCGCGCATCCTTCGCCCGGGGATCCTGGTCGGGAAACTTCAAATCGAGCGAGTGATACAGCATCTTCATCACCGTGAGTGGATTACGAATCTCGTGGGCTACTTCCGCCGCAAGCAGGCCCAGCGCCGAGAGCTTTTCACTTTGGCGCAACTGTTCCTCGGCATCCACCATGCGTTCGTACAGGCGGGCCTTCTCAATGGCGATGGCGGACAATTCAGCCAGCGCAGACAGAATGCGAACCTCTTCGTTGGAGAACACGTGTGACTGCCCGGTATAAACGCTTAACGTGCCGATAGCCTCTCCCGCAAAAATCAGCGGCACACTCAAGAGCGACACCAGCCCTTCGCTTCGGGCCACCTCGACGCTTTGATAGCGGCTGGAAATCTGCACATTCTCGATTTGCAACGGTTTCTTGCGGCGCACGACGATTCCCAACAAGCTTTCTGCCACGTTCAGCCGCGGTTTCTGAATGTAGGCCTCGCCGGCACCCCAGTTCGCGCGCAAATCCAACCACTCCTGGCTTTCGTCTAGCATCAGCAGTGAACACATCTTTGCTTCCATCAACACGCACGCGTCACGTGTGATCACCTTCAATGCCTCATCGAGATTCAGGGTGGAATTGATCGCCTGCCCCACGCTGGCCAGCGTTTCAAACAGCCGTGCCTTGAGCCGCAATTGCGCGTAAAGCCAGGTGTGCAGAATGACCCTGGCCGCCGGCCTCGCGAGAGCCTCCAACAAATCCTGGTCCTCGACACTGAAGGCGTTTTTCCGGTCCGAATCCACGTTGAGCACGCCGCGCACTTCGCCGTTGACCTCCAACGGCACCGCCAACTCAGACCGTACGCCGCGCCGCAGCATGATGTAACGCGCGTCGCGCGTGACGTCGCCAACCCGGGCCGGTCGGCCCGTGCGCGCCACCCAACCGGTGATGCCTTCGCCGACGCGGAGTTTGAGTTCGCCAGCATTGGCCGGCAGACCATGAGCAGCGTGAATCTCCAGGAACCCGGATGTGGGATTGACCAGCGCGACGGACCCGCTGCTGGCGCGCATCACGCGCACGGCCTCTCCCAGAATAAGTTGCAGTGCTTCCTGCGGCTCAAGCGTGGAATGAATGACGTCGCCGACCTGATACAGCAGATGAAGCCGGTCATAACGCGCTTTCAATTCCGTCAACTCGTCACTCATCTGGAAAGCTTAACTTTCATGGCTTTGAATTTGATGTCTGGAGTCTGAAGATTTAAGGGCGCTCCGTTCAATACTTCAATCTCGGAACTCATCGGACTCGCGCGGTCAGCCACAAGCCACAAATGCCAAACGATACATTGGGGAACCACGCCGCCAACCAGGGAGGCACGTAGCCCCCCGAACCGAGCGCCAGGCCGAGACGTAACAAGACAAAATAGATGAAGCAAATGGAAATGCTGCTGGCCACGCCGACAAATACGTTTCGTCGGGCGGAACTGGCGGCAAATGGAATGGCGATGAGCACCACCACCAGGCAGGTCCACGGTGCCGCCAGCCGGCCATGCAGTTGCGTGTAGAGCCAGTTCCGGTCGGAGCGCGCCAAGTGTGGATGCAAGCGCTTGTAGTTGAAGATATCAACCAGCGGCAGATCAGCATTCCGGGCAACCAGGTTGCGGTTGTCGAAACTGATTTCGCTTTTGATCTGCTCCGGCGTTTCCGTGAATTCGGGCACCGCCAGCAACGCTGTCTGGTTGCGGTTGGTCAGCATGGTGGTGCCCGGTGCAAAGGTCAGCTCCAGCGCATTGGAAAAAGTCCAAACCTTGTCGATGCGCACCCCGCGTTGCGCGTACAATTCCCGCCGCGCACCGTCCGGGAGCTTCCACTCCACGATCACATTCTCCATCTCGTGGGTTCGCAGATGGTAGGTCCCAATATGCCAGGTGCGATCATCGCGGAAATTTCGCAGCCCCAGGTTGCGCACGATGTTTCGCTTCTCTGGGCTCGCCTGCTTTTGCACGCGGCGGTTAAGAATCCGTTCGGCGGCCTCCACGCTGTTGGGCACCCACAATTCATTGAGGGCAAAATAAACCAGCGCGAACACGCAACCGACGGCGAGATACGGCAGACACAGCCGCCACAGGCTGATTCCGGCCGCCCGCATCGCGATTAATTCGTGGTGGCGCGCATGATTCGTGAGCGCGTAGAGCAACGCCAGCAACAACGCCATTGGGAGTACCAGCACCAAAAATTCCGGGGCGGTCACCAAGTAGTACTGCAGGATGTCGCGCAGCAACAGTTTCTTTTCCTGGAAGTCATCCAGCATGTTGAACAGGTCGGACGAAACCCAGAAAATCAAAAAGCCGCTCAGGCAATAGCCCAGCGGGATCAGCAATTCACGCAACAGATACCGATCGAGCAAACGCATTCCGCCGCAGCCTAACCGCCGCGCCAACTCAAAGCAAGCGGCTGAGCCGGGCGAGGCCGACGCCCGCCTGAGAATGCCCGTTCGGTGCCGATGCGGGAAACCTGCTTGCTTTCATGGGCATTCCGCCTCATCGTCGTCACATGGGACTTCCAACAAAACCGGTCGAAATCAGCGTCGCTCAAATCGAGGAACTCAATCGCAAACTGTCGAATCTTCGTCACGACGTCAACAATCACGTTTCGTTGATTATGGCGGCGAACGAACTGATCCAATATAAACCGGAGATGATCGCGCGGATGACCATCACTTTGACCGAGCAGCCGCCCAAAATCACGGAAGCCATCAACAAGTTCTCCACCGCCTTCGAGCAGACGCTCGGGATCACACGTCCGTAGCATTAACTTTCGTCCTCGGCGCAATCTCGGATCATTTGCCAGGCCGCTCGCTGTAACGGGGACACGGTTCAGGCCGGCTAGAGTCTCGCTGTAACCTTCCGTCGGATTGCTTCGTCTCGCTCATTAACGATGAACAATGGGACGATGCCGGTTGCAATGCCGATGAAATCCGTGAAACAAAAATCACTTTCCTGAAACCAATTCAAAGAAAAGGACACCATCTATGAACACCAACACTCAACTTCGTTGTTTGAAAACATCCGCCGCACTTTTGTTCGCGGCCGTCTTGTCCAGCACACTGATCGTTTCCGCCCAGCCGCCTCCGGACGGGCCCGCCGGCCCCGACCGGCCTCGACGCCCTGAAGGTCCACGTCGCGGAATTCCGGATCCCTCTTTGAGCGAAGAACAGCGCACCGCCATCCGGGAAGCCATGGAAGCCTCGCGCAAAGACGCCGCACCGCTGGAAGAAAAAATGCGCGCCGCCCGCAAGGATTTGCAAGAAGCGATCCACGCGGAAAAAATTGATGAACAAGTCATCCGCGCCAAGGCCGCCGACGTCGGCAAACTTGAGGGCGACCTTGCCGTCATCCGCGCCAAAGCCTTTGCCAAAATCCGTCCCTCTCTCTCACGCGAACAAATCGCCCGCATGAAAAACATGCCGAGTGGATTTGATCGCCCCCGTCCGCCGTTCGCTGACGGCCGGCCCGGCGGACCCCGCCCGCGCGGCGAAGGATTTGACAGGCCGCCCGGACGCCCACTGCCACCCGGTGAAGATCGCGGCCCAGACGGATCGCTACCGCCACCCCCCAAACCCCGGCCATCGGAATAATTTCTTTCGATGGTCAAGTTGAAGGCAGCAAACCATCCCGACGACACGTTCGGGATGGTTTTGCCTTTAGTCCGGGGAGCGCGCTTGCCATACTGCGCGCCCATGGAACAGACCGATGCGGACCACATCGCCGCAGTGTTGAAAGGCGACACCGCCCGCTTCGAAGTCTTGATCGAAAAATATTCGCCGCGCGTCTTTGCCTCGGCTCGTCGTTATGCACGTCGGGAAGACGAAGTGGAAGACATTGTGCAGGAAGTCTGGCTTAAGGCGTTTCAAAAGCTCGGCAGTTTTCGCGGTGAGGCGCCGTTTGAACACTGGCTGATGCGCCTGGCGGTGCGCACCTGTTATGATTTTCTGCGCGGCCATCAACGCAATCGTGAGACCGCCTTCTCGCAACTCAGTGAACCGGAAACTGACTGGCTCGACCGGTTCGTGGCTCAGCCGGAGTCCGCCGGTGAAAACGCCGATGCCGCACGCCAACTGGTCGAGCGTGTGCTGACCCAACTTTCACCCGCCGCCCGGCTCGTGATCACGCTCCTGGAAATCGAAGAGCGCTCCGTCAAGGAAATCGCCGAACTGACCGGTTGGTCGGTGACGCTCGTCAAAGTCCGCGCGTTTCGCGCTCGCGCCGAAATGCGAAAGTGTCTGTCCAAAATCGCCAAAGATAAGTATCTGTAACCGGGCCACACCTGTGGCCGTCTGAATTAGTGCTGGATTTATGAACGTTGTTGAACTCGAACGAAAATTGATCGCTGCCGCGCGCGCCACTCCGCCGAACGACCGCGTGCCGTATGCCTTTGAAAAAAGAATCATGGCGCACCTTGACGCACGCCCCGTTCTTGATGGGTGGACGCTTTGGGGCAAAGCGCTCTGGCGCGCGACGGCGCCGTGTGTTGCTATCATGCTGGCACTTGGTGTCTGGACGATTTTCTCCACCAAGACCACTGCGTCCACCGACCTGACACAGGATTTTGAAAACACAATGCTCGCCGCCGTCGATCAGAACGGGGAATCCTGGTGAATACTTGGAAAGTCATCCTGGCCACAATGGTCATCTTCGGCACTGGCGTCATCACCGGCGGATTGGTGGTTCGACAATCTGGGAACATCAGGCCGCCCCACTTCTCTCAATTCGCTGGCGAACCGCGCCCATTGCCCCCCTTACCGGATGCTGAAATCCCTCCAGGCCATCTCCAACGGTTTGAATTCATTAATCGTGTGCAACGGGAATTGAATCTCAGGCCTGACCAGCGCGCGCGGATCGAAAGAATCATCAGCGAAGGTCAGGTTCGAACCAAGGAAATGTGGGAGCCGGTGGCCAAACAGATGCGCCAGGAAATGCAACAGGTGCGGGAACGAATCCGCGCCGAGTTGACCCCCGAACAAAGATTGCGCTTTGAAGAACTGCTGAAACAACGTCCACCGCGTAAACCCGGCGAACCGCCGATGCCAGATCGTCGTCCTCGCGACTTCCGCCACCCACCACCGCAAGGCAATCCGCCGCCGGATGGAAGACCGCAACAACCGCCTCTTGGCGGACAACCTCCACCGCCTGAAAATCCTTAAACGGGAACGATTCCCTAGTTCGGGGAGCGCCCGCATCCCGTCCCGCTACGGCGGGCGCCGGTTACCACCACATTACCAACTGCAGCGGCGCGGCCACAGGCGGGAGCAAAGACGGCGCACTTCGATTCAATGTGCGGGCCACATTTCTGTTCCATGAGAATTACGGGAGACGTGTGAAAATATGCAGCGGAGCAAGGAGTCTCTGAAAAACAAGCTATTCAGCACAGGATCTGAGACAAGGCAGAAGAATTTCTGAAGGCAAGTGGAGACGTGTTCACGCCTGGCCAAATGCAGGCTTGAAGTTTCAGACTGTAAACGGTTCAATTACGACAAACCTATGGGACTCTTCGACAAAATCTTTGGTCCGAAGTCAGACGGGAAACCAACACCGCCGCCCGCTGGTGGAGACTCCGCGCTCATTCCGCCGCCGATTCACCAATCACCTCCGTCTGCTATGCCCAATGAGCGGTCGTGCAAGTCCGCAGAAGAACCGACTTACTCCGGAAGCAGCGAGGCCGACAATCAGGATGAAGTTGAGCAAGGCCAGCCGTCTCAGGAAACGGTGAGCGAGAAGGATTTGGTTCTGGATTGGCGCTTGAATCCGTTCCTACCAAGCGCGGTTCTTGCAACGCTATTTCGAAATCCAAACACCTTCGCGATTCCCGCCTACGACTTGGCAATGCTAAACTAGTATAATCGCCAGCCAAATAAGCTCATCGTTGGGGAATTCAGAAGTGCGGGCTGGATTTCCGACGAGGAGCAAAGGCGAATCGAAATGCTCCTTAGTGATTTCAATTTGCTTCAACGGCGGGTGTTCCAAAACTCCGATTCGCGAGCGTGTATGTATGGGTACGATGTCGATGCAGAAAAGGCCATTCTTCGGAACCTAATTGGGATGAATCTTTTCGCAAAAGTTGTTGAGATTCTTACACCTTCCCGAATGACGTTTTTGAAAGCTGAATCGGGGGAGATTGATCTGATTCAATTGATGAAGATTGGCTTGATGAACCTCTCGGCCGGAGTCTGGTGTAAATTCGTCCCACCAACACGGCATCGCTTTGCTTGGGGAACGAGAAAACTTTGGAGTTCTGCGATCCAAGAAACTGGCGATAGGATCGTAGCCGAAATCGATGACGGAGTAGAGATCTCATCGCGCCATGGCCTTGCCTATGTGATTGAGTTGCTTGACAGCTCAACTGACATCTCGCAGCAGCTTGTCGATGACCATGGATTTTACCGACAATATGTCGGCGAAGGTTTGGATCAACAGTTTAATCGGATTGCATTATGTGCGACCGCATTTGGTTTACACCCAATCTGCATGGTGTTTTTCCAGAAGCCATTCGAGGAATGCATCTGGGCGTATTCCCAGATTGATAAGGACATCTCAAACGCCGACAAGCGTTACGCCGAGAACCTCATCGGGTGCATAAACCACATCACCGATGAATACGTCAAAGCTCTGGCTGCGGCCACCACCCAGCAGGGCGTCAAAGAGGATGACTTTGATTCGATTTTGAAGGAGTTGGAGCAATTGGCCGGTTTGGCATCAGTGAAAGAGAAAGTGAAGGAGGCCGCCAATTTTGCCCGCATCCAGCAGATCCGCGTTCAGAAGGGCGCTCCAAAAGTGAATCGTAGTCTGCACGCAGTTTTCTCTGGCAACCCCGGAACAGGTAAGACCACTATCGCGCGCACGATGGGCCGACTTTACAAGTCGCTCGGCGTGCTGACGAAGGGCCACGTTGTCGAATGCGACCGGTCGAGGCTGGTGGCCGAGTATGTCGGACAGACTGCCATCAAGACCAATCAAGTAATCGATTCGGCGTTGGATGGAATCCTGTTTATCGACGAGGCATACTCGCTCTCTGGAAAGGGCCAACAAGATTACGGGAAAGAGGCGATCGACACCCTGCTTAAACGAATGGAGGATGAGCGAGATCGTTTGATCGTCATCGTTGCGGGCTACACCGGCGAGATGGAGGGATTCATCGCATCTAATCCTGGGTTGAAGTCGCGCTTCACAAACTACATCTACTTCCCCGATTACTCTCCAGAAGAGCTTCAGGCGATTTTTGCCGGGATGGCAAAGCAGAACGGGCTAAAATGTTCCGAACGCTTGTCGAAAAAGCTGCTCCTGCATTATCAGATGGAACTCGAAGTTCGCGCCGTGCATTTCGGAAACGCCCGCGATGTGCGCAACAGCTTCGAGGCAACGCTCTCGAATCAATCAAACCGTCTGGCCACACATGGAAAATTCGATGACGAGTCGCTCTCGCTCTTGGAAGCCGATGATTTGGCGTCGCCGTTCAACGACAGGATTACGGTGTGAGGGGATGAACCCTTCCAGATATGGCATACACGACTCCCCACCATGTCAGGGAATATTTGAAAGCTGCCTGCTTGGGTGTTTGCCACGAATACGCCTTCCGGCGTCTTGGGAGACCTCGCGCTTGGAAGCGACAACTCATCGAGAAAACCACAGAGGTAGATTTGCAGGCACGGGTTGGTGCGTTCTTTGGCGCACCGGCCTTTCTGAGCGCGCAGGGACGTAGCGTCAGAGACCTGATCGTGGATGCACCTACAATCCGCGCAGAGGTAAAGTTCTTCCGGCCACCGGCACAAGCATGGGCTGGTCTGAAAGGTGATTGGGATTGGCTTCTGTCTGTCACAAACAACGGCAAGGAATTTCGTAAGCGCGCGTGGATTGTTTTCTGGCCGGGCAAGTCGGTCGCTTCACTGACGAACTGCCTCACAGTCAGCAAGAGCCTTGGGAACAATTTTGCTCCCGCCGACTACGCGCCATTTTCACCATACGTTGAGCCGGTCATGCCAAAGAATGGAGTCAATCAACGACTGGCATTCAAGAGTGAAAAGAACATCGCCCGATTGAGTTTGTTGCGTTTGCCCAATGGCAAGCGGGTGTTGGTTGAGATTGTCGGTTCGGTTAATCATCCGGTTTGGTGTGCGATTTATTCGCGTTTAACACCGGACGAGGCAGACACGTTGAGTTTTGATAAAGAGATCGACATTTAGGAGCTTCTTGGCGACGCTCGAATCAAGATGTTCAGTCTATCAAAATCCCATTCCGATGTTGTGCTGAACGCCCCGGAGCACGGCATGGGCTACCAGTTCGTCGAGGTCATAACCAGCGCGTCGGTCACCCGGGTTGGACGCGACTTTGTCGTTGACGGCATGTCGTTGGGCAAAAACGAGCAATGGAGAAAGGGCATCGTCCTCAACGCCGAACTGCTGATCCTCGACGATGAATTGCAGAAGGGACTGCCGGGCGGATCCTACAAGCAAATGCTGACTTCCGCCGTGAAATCGGAAGGGGTGGTCAAGAAAATCCGAGTGACCGGATTCGCGCAAGAGCAGCAAGCCGTGGCTCAACTCCGCGAGGATGCCGTGCCCTACGGTAAGAAAACGAAACGTGCTGCCGATGCGCCGCACGAAATGACTGCCGCGAATGAAATCTTCAAACGGTTCACCGCTTTTGAGAACGACCGAAGGATAACGGCTGATGGCGGTCTATTGCCAGGAACTTACGCGACAACGGAGGCTGACGCGAAAAACGTGAAAACCGGTCTGGAGGCCGTGGCACGCTACGCTTTGCCAAACCCCAAACCTGCGGTATATGTTTTTACTGTGAAACCGTTGAAGAACACGCCGATTCAGCGCGGCATTGTCGAACCGGAATTTGCTCAACCCGGCAAGGGCGTTGAAGTTTTGTTTCGCGACGGAACTGCGCCCAAGACGGTCACAGACCGTTGCACAATTCCAGAAAGGTGATTTATGACAGTCAAGCTCGCCAAAAAGTGGGTGGATTACTTGATTCGCCAGCCGGAATCTGGAATGGGCTTTCAAAAGGTGGACGTTCGTTTGAAAGGGAATCGCGTATTGCATGACGTGCCCGTTTTCAACGCGGAGGAAATTGATTTACCGGAAGACTGCGCGGGTTCGGCCATCGAGGAATTACAGTTGCACAAGGATTGATTTGAACGAGCCGAGCAAATCCAGATTGTCGCGCATCATCAGGAAAGTGTTCTCTAAATCTTCCGCCGACGCAGCCGGAGCGCGTTGCCGATCACAATCAAGTCGGATAACCCCATCGCCGCAGCACACAACACGGGACTGAGGAAACCAAGAACCGCCAGCGGAATCGCAGCGGCATTGTAGAAGAAGGCCCAGAATAGATTCTGTTTGATCGTCCGCAGGGTCGCTTGCGCCAGACCCAACGCTTCGGGGATAGCCTGAATCTCTGACTTGAGCAGGATGATGTCAGCCGCTTCACGCGCCACATCACTGGCCTGACTGACCGCGATGCCCAGATCAGCCTGTTCGAGCGCGGGTGCGTCGTTGATGCCGTCCCCGACGAAGGCGACTCGCTCCCCACGCTGCTGAAGTTGCTTTACGATTTCCGCTTTCTGTTCCGGACGTATCTCCGAAAAAACATTCTCTGCCGGAATGCCGACTTGCTGGGCAATGGCAGCGGCGGTGAGTTTGTTGTCGCCGGTGATCAAGTAAGTCGTCTTGCCTTGATGCGCAAGTTGGGCAACGACTTCAGCAGCGTGCGGTTTGATCGCGTCGCGCAACGCCAGCAAGCCAATGAGCCGGGCATCAGTAGCGAGACCGAGAATCGTCGCTCCCTGCGCCGACCATTCATTGACAAACCGTGTTGCCGCCGACAATTCCACCTTGCAGCCGCGCAACCAATTCAACGAGCCGAGCCGCAGAATTGCTTTGGATTCTTTACTCGGCGTTGTGGCCTGCACTCCGGCCCCGCGCACTTCCTGCCAATCAATCAACGCGATTTCAGCGCCGGCCAATTTTGCCACTGCCTTGCTCAACGGATGATTGGACGACCGCGCCAACGCAGCGGCAAGTTGTTGGATGCTCACGATTTGCTCGGATTCATTGCGACAATCCTCGACTTTGGCGACTTCAAGTTTGCCTTGCGTCAGCGTGCCGGTCTTGTCGAACAACACGGCGGTGAGGCGGCCGGTCTTTTCCAACGCCACGCCGTCACGAATCAAAATCCCGCGTCGCGCGGCGACGTTTGTTCCAGCCATGATCGCCACCGGCGTCGCCAGACCCATCGCGCACGGGCAGGCCACGATCAAAACTGCGGCGACTTGGATGAACGCTGCGGCCAGCGCAGTTTCGGGAAGATGAACCTTCCAAAGAAACGGGGCGAGTGTCTGGCTCACATTTCTCGCGCTGTCATAAGCCAGTCCCCACCACAAACCCGTGCCGAGCGCGATCAGCACAACGATGGGGACAAACACGCTGCTGACCTGGTCGCCAAGTTTTTGAATATTCGCCCGGCTGGTCTGGGCGTGTTGAACAACCGCGATGATCTGCGCCAAAGCAGTGGCTTCACCGGTCGCGTCCACACGCATGACCAGCCTCCCGTTCTGATTGACCGTGCCGGCGTAAAGTTTCGCGCCGGGCGCTTTGTCGATGGGCAGTGACTCACCCGTGAGCATCGATTCATCCACCGCCGAGTTGCCCTCGACCACCACGGCATCAGTTGGCACCCGGTCGCCCGGACGCAAAACCACAAGATCGTTCAACCGAAGTTTGCTCACTGGTACTTCGATTTCGGCCGCTTGCGGGAATTGATTGACGCGCCCTTCACCCCGTCCCTCTCCCCATCCGATGGGGAGAGGGTGGTTTCCAGCCGGGTGAGAAGCCTCCGAAATAATTTCGCGCATTGGATCACTGAACCCACCTCCAGCCGCTCCCAGGCGGGGAGCAACGCGCGGTGGCTCGTTCCCCTCCTGGGAGGGGTCAGGGGTGGGTGAATTGGCTGCGGCTTCATGGAGAAGGTGGCTTTCAGCCGGGTGAGGGGAGTTCGTTGAAATTTGATCGAGCCGCCGAGCCGTCGCGGGCGCAAGATTCAGCAATGCGCGCAGCGAACTCGCTGCCTTTACGCTGACGATGGATTCCATCCAATGGCCGACGCTGATCAGCGTGATGATCGCGGCGGACTCCATGAAATAGAGATGCCCCGGCCAGCCGGCGAACAATCCCCACGCGCTGTACACAAACGCCGTCGTCGAACCGAGCGCGACCAGCGTGTCCATGTTCGAACTGCCGACCTTGAGCTGGTTCCAGGCGCCGCGATAAAACCGTGCCCCACACAAAAACTGCACCGGCGTTGCCAGTGCAAACGCCAGCCACTGAAACCAGTGCTCCATGCCGAGTTGAAAGACCCATTCGCCAATCATCAACGCCGCCGTGCAACTCGAACCGAC
Organism: Verrucomicrobiota bacterium; assembly: GCA_016200005.1. Classification (NCBI taxonomy): domain Bacteria; kingdom Pseudomonadati; phylum Verrucomicrobiota; species Verrucomicrobiota bacterium. Next base: position 16,384 of record JACQFP010000077.1, read on the forward strand.
AACGACGTTGAATCGCCAGCCCGCCAGCGGCGACCAGGTCGGCTGATCTGTTTGACACGAATCTTCTTCAATCACCTTGGCGCCGTAACCCGCCGCCTTCACCGCCTGAACGACCGCCGGTTCGGTAGGTTGAGCGTCCGGTCGCCAGCGAACGGTGGCGCGACCCGCTTCCAGTTGCACAGAGGCGCTGGCCACACTGGCGACACTTTGAATGGCTTCAGTCACGTGACGAGCGCAGTTGTTGCAGGTCATGCCGCTGATCGCCAACTCAGTCAGCGAAGGAGTGGAAGAACGTTCTGATTTTTCGTTTTGTTCACTGAGCATCGTATGACTCATGGTGAGCTATGTTACGCCCGGTATGAAATACAGTCCAACTCACTCCACCCAGAAGTGCCTGCCAAGCCGACGACGCTCAACCGCCATCCATCACGGCGGCAAAGCGCAACCCGCGCGTGCTGACGCGCAGTTCGCTGAAACCAAATTGCTCCATCACCGCTTCGTAAATCGCCACGCCGGGCAGAATCACGTCCGCGCGCTTCTTCGGCAGCCCGACAATCTGTTTGCGCTCGGCGAGCGGCAAACTCCACAGCCGTTCAGAATGCCAGCGGACGCGCTCGAGGCTCAGGCGCGTCGCTTCGATTCGCTCGCGATCGTAGGTTTCCAGCTTCGCTTCCATGCGCGCGAGGATGCTCGTCGTGCCGCCCGTGCCGACGAGCAGCACGGGGCGATGTTCGCGGATTAATCCAATTTCCTGGCGCAATGACGGTTCCAGTTTCGGGCGGACTTCGGTTTCAAGAAAATGTTTCAGCCAATTGCGGCACCCGACGAGTTCCCTGACCGTTGGCGGATCGCTGTGGGGCATTTTTTCCAGGAGCCGCACAGTGCCGAGCGGAAAGCTGTGGCGAAAATCCTTGTGCTCGCCGTGGCCGAGAATGAATTCCGTGCTGCCCCCGCCAACATCCAGAATCAACAACGGCTGTCGCGCAAGTTCTGCATCGGTGGTCACGCCCTTGAACACCCAATCGGCCTCCTGTTCGCCGGAAATGATTTTCACCTCGAGTCCGGAAGCGTGTTCGATTGCAGAAACTAGATCGGCGGCATTGACCGCATCGCGCGCCGCGCTGGTGGCGAAAATGCGGATGGACGCGGCGTTCCATTCGCGCGCCTTTGCCGCGAAATCGGTGACGGCTGCCGCGGTTTGTGCGATCGCGTTGGGTTGCAGAATGTGCGTCTCGTAAAAGCCGCTGCCCAGCCGCGTTTGCTTGCTGTCTTCCCAGAGCGGCTGGACGTGATGACCCGCCACATCAGCCACCAACAGTTTGATGGAGTTAGTACCGACATCAATGACCGCGCGGCGGACGGAGCGGGACGACAGTGATGGTTTGTCAGCCGCGAGCTTTGCGGAAATGGTTTTGCCCGCTTCCATGCTCAACTCATTTGGTTTCCCGCCGCGCCAGCACCGCGCCGCCCACAATGCCCGCGTCATCTCCGAGCTTGGAAGGAATGATTTCGATGCCTTTCGCCGTGCCGGAGAGCGCATAAGCTTTGGCGGTTTTCACGATGATGGCCATCATCTCGTCCTCCAATGCGTCGATGATGCCGCCGCCCAGGACAATGATTTGCGGATTCAAAAGATTGATGACATTCGCCACGGCGATGCCCGTGTATTCAGCCGCCTTTTCGACAAGTTCTTCGACGAACTTATCGCCGCGTTTGATGGCCTTGCGCAAATCGCCGCTTCGCAGATCATCGAGATTCGGGCCGAGCATGTCGGTCAAGACCGTCTTCTGGCCGCCGGCCACCGCCTCCTGAAGCCGGCGGAAAAGGGCGGTGCGACTGGCGAGCGCTTCGAAGCAGCCTTTGTTGCCGCAACTGCACTTCGGACCGCCTACATCCAGCACCATGTGGCCGATCTCGCCCGCGGTCTGGTTGAAACCGGCGAACGGTTTGCCATCCAAGATCAAACCGGCACCGATGCCAGTGCCGATAAAAATTCCGACCAGATGACGCGGTTTGGCCCCCAGCTCTTTTTCGAAAACGCCCAGCGTGCAGATGCTGCAATCATTTTCCAGGAAGACGGGCACGTCCAGTTGCTTCTCCAATTCCTTTTTCAGCGGCACGTCTTCCCATTTCAGATTCGGAGCGAACACGACGCGGCCGCCTTCCCGGTCCACCGCCCCGGGCGCGCCGATGCCAATGCCGCGAACCTGTTTGAGGTGCAAGTCGCATTCGTCCACCGCGTCCTGCACACAATGCGTGATGCGTTCGATGACGGCCGCGGTGCCGCGCTCCGCCTTGGTGCTCATCTTGGAACGGCCGATGCACTTGAGCGACGCCGTGAAGACACCCGCCAGAATCTTGGTGCCGCCAAAATCGACGCCCACCAGATATTCGGCTTTGTTGTTTGAGTCGGCCATAAGGTTTTGCGGTCAGTGACCAACCGTCGTCCCGCCGGGTGCGCGGCCTCCCGCCTATTTCCGGTTCAAGACGGCCTGGATTTTTTTCCGCAACTCAACATTCACGGCTTCCACGGAGCGGTTGCCGTCCACGATGGTAAATCCGTAAGTCGCCTGGAGTCGTTTGAACTGGGTTTCCATCAACGCCTGGTATTGCAGGAAGCTGTCGAACAAATCGCGCGACAGGCCCAGGTCCATGCCGCTTTCCCAGTAATCGAGCGCGTGGTTCTTGGCGAAATTGCGTTGCACCAGTTGTTCCGGCGAAACGCTGAGATAAAAAACCGCGTCCGGCACCAGGGCGATGCCGTAAATATTTTTCAACCACGCTTCGTCCATGCCGCGCGCCATGTCGCGTGCCATCAGCGTGTAGATGTAGCGATCGGCCAGCACCATGAAACCCGCTTTCAACGCCGGCAAAATGATGTTTTCAAGTTGGTCGGCGAAATCCGTCGCGTAAAAAAGGCTGAGCGTGGTGTGGCTCAGAATATTTCCCTCCTGCGCGCGATCCAGTTCCTCACTGACCAAGGTGGAACGTTTCAACCCCACTTGAACCGTGGCGTGACCGCGGCCTTCGAGCCACTCGACCAGGCGGGCGATCTGAGTCGAGCGACCCGATCCGTCCGCACCCTCGACGACGATCAACTTGCCCGCCAATCGTTCCGGCGCCACGTTCGGGATGCCGTGCCCATAAAAATCGCGGCGTGAGCGCCGCGGCACCGCGATGGAGCGATTCAGGTTCGGCTGGCGACGGCTGCGAGATTTTTGCTTCATGGCTGTGACTGGTTTAAGGCATCTTCCGGCGCCACGAACTGCGAAAGGTCAATCTTGCCCGCCACCAACTCGCGCAACTCGGATTGTTGCGCTTCGACCGGCCGATTGGCGTCGATCACCAGAAAACCAAACTCCGCGCTCATGGCGAGATATTGTTCCAGGATACGCCCCTGAAAAATGCGGAAACTTTCGTATGGATCGCTCGATAGCCGCAAATCCATTCCCGCCTCAAAATATTTCAATTCCGGCCGGCCTTCCAAAATACGTTGCAGCGCGACCTCCAACTGCGCCCGGAAGAAAAACGTCATGTCCGGTAGCGCGGCAAAATTGTAAATGCCCCGCACCCATTCCGGCGGACAACCCCGCACCGTGTCCCGGGCGAAAGCCGTGAATATGTAGCGATCACACAACACGATGTAACCCGCGCGCAAGAGCGGCACGAGTTGCCGTTCATAGCGGTCGGCAAAATCTGTTGCGTGAATCAAGCTGAACGTCGTCGGCGTGAGCAACTCCCGCTTCTTGCCTTTGGTGGTGGCGCTTTTGACGAGCGCCGATGAATTCCATTCGCTGAAAAAAACCTTCAACCCCTGCAACTCCAGCCAGCGCTTGAGCAGATAAATTTGCGTGGACTTGCCCGAACCGTCCAGCCCTTCCACGGCGATCAGGCGGCCGGGAAAATTCAACTGAGCAAAAGTTTTTAGCATCGTTCAGGGAAAGTATGCCTCGGTGTAGCGGAGAGAACAACAATTCAAATTGGCAGTAAGATCAGCGCGCGCTACTTGCATTGAGCTAGACTCTTCGTCAGCGCCACCGCCCCGAGGCTTGCAAAGCTGACGCAAATCGGCTTAGAGTCCGGTAAATCCATTAAGCGCATAACTTCAGTCAAACGTTCTTAACTTGTTCACACCATGAAACAAATCCTCCCAAACCTGCTCGGCTCACTCATCATGTTCTGGATTCTCCACACTCCGTATTCAACGGCGGTCGCCCAAACCACGGCGTTCACCTATCAAGGCCGGCTGAACGACAACGGCGCGCCAGCCAATGGCCAGTACGATTTGCGGCTCGCTCTCTTTGACGCGGCCAACGACGGCGCGCAAAAAGGCAATGCCATCACGAATATCGCGACGGGCGTCAGCAACGGCCTGTTTACCGTGACGGTCGATTTTGGCAATCAATTCTCCGGCGCGGATCGCTGGCTGGATATTGCTGTGCGCACGAATGTCGGCAGCGCGTTCACCGCGGTGGCGCCGCGTCAACTCATCACTTCCGCGCCGTATGCCATCAAGGCGGCTGGCGTGGATGCGGCAGGCATCACCGGCACGATTTCACCGGCCCTCATCGGTTCGGGTTCGTTCAGCGGCTCATTTTCTGGCAACGCCGCCGGGCTGACCAACCTTGAGGCTTCGCAATTGAGCGGCACCGTGCCGGCCTCCGCGCTGGCGAACGCTTGGAAACTTACCGGGAACTCCGGAACCATTTCGAATACACATTTTCTGGGCACGACTGACAGCCAGCCTTTGGAATTGAAGGTGAATGCCCAACGCGTCCTGCGCTTCGAGCGCGACACGAACACTGTCGTTTTCGGTTCTCTCATTCCAAACATCATTGGCGGTTACGAAAGCAACATCGTCACCAAGGGTGTTGGCGGCGCAACGATTGCCGGCGGCGGCGGCCCTCAATGGTACGGAGCGACCCTGCCACACCAGGTCGGCGGCGCTTTCAGCACGATCGGTGGCGGCGTGGGCAATGTGGTGCTGGGAGTGGTGAGTACCATTGCGGGCGGGGAACGGGGGTTCATTGGGTCCAACGCCTTCAACGCCTTCATCGGCGGTGGCGCCTATAATTCAACTGAAGCCTACGACGCAGCAATCCCCGGCGGCAGAGGTAACAACATCGGCGACAGCTCCTCATCCAGCGTCATTGGCGGCGGCAGCGGCAATAGCATCGGAACGAATTCCTCATCTAGTGTGATCGGCGGCGGGAATTTCAACAGCATTTCTTATAACGCGGCAAACGCAGTCATACCCGGCGGAAACAACAACGCGGTAGGGGCTGGGGCGTTGTCATCGTTTGCCGCCGGGGCTCAGGCGAAGGTCAATCACGCCGGTACCTTTGTTTGGGCCGATCGGTCCGGAAGCGATTTCGTTTCCACCGCTGCCAATCAATTTCTGGTTCGCGCCACCGGCGGTGTTGGCATCGGTACCGCGTCGCCCGGCGCACAACTGGAAGTGCGTACGACGGCCGCCAATGCGAATGCCATCCGATTCGGTTACGCCAGCGCCGGCGCCAGCGGCAATCTTATCGCCGGTCTCGCTCGCGTTTCCATTGCCACGGATGACTTGGTCGAGCGCTTCGTCATTCGGCAAGGCTCGGGGAACGTCGGCATCGGGCTGACCGGACCGACTTACCAGTTGCAACTCAACACCGATTCCGCCGCCAAACCCAACGGCGGCTCGTGGGCCAATTCTTCCGACGCGCGACTCAAACGCAACATCGCGCCACTGACCAACGCGCTGGAGCGGTTGAACCGGCTGCGCGGAGTGACCTTCGAGTGGGTGAACCCGGAGGACCACGCCAATCAGCACGGACCGCAGGGCGGATTCATCGCACAGGAAGTCGAAAAGGTGTTCCCGAAATGGATCACGGAAGTGGACGGCGCGGAACACGACCGGACGCTGACGGACAACCGCAAGATCAAAAGCCTGACATTGCCTTTTGAGTTCGATGCGCTGGTGGTGGAAGCGATCAAAGAACAGCAGGCGCAGATTCAAACGCGCGACAGGGAGATCAACGAATTGAAGCAGCGCCTCGCCGCGCTGGAGCAAAGATTTTCCCGGCTCAAGCTCAACGTCGAATGACTTTATCTGCGATGCAGAAGTGCAAATTGCCGTTGAAGCTGAAGTAGCCCACGCAACCGCCAACGGCCCGCGCGTCGTGCCTTCTCGCCCCGTGGGATAGGCCACGGCTCGCACAATGGCGTCCGCCGACGAATTATCCCACGGGGCAAGTTCGGCGATGATCTGCATGGCGCGAATCTTCGGTGCGCCGCTCACCGTGTCGGCTGGAACTGTGCGGGAGTTGCGCGCATTTCGGTTGACCGTTGCTTTGGCGTCAGGTAGCAATCATTCGTCTCCACCATTTCTGGTTCGTTGGCCGTGAATCTCAAATCTTGGCGACATGGTTCTCGGAATCGTAATTCCACGGCCCGTTGAGCTATGAAAGATATTGTTCATTTTCTGTAAAAGTGTGCCAAGGATGCTCTTAAACAACACAAGCTGGACAATGAGCATGTCGCAATTTCGCGCAGCAAAGACCCTTTTCGCCTCGAATCTTCTTCTAATGTTGGCGGTTTGCGCGCACGGTGACGGTGGTCCCGGTTATGCGCTCAGTTTCAACCCCACCAGTTCCGTTTCTGTTCCACACGACTCGGCGCTGAACGCATACCCAATCACGATTACGGCATGGATTGAGACAGTCCAGACTTTCGCGCAGGCCGGAATTGTTACCAAGGCCACGTCCCCAGGAGCTGAGGGCTGGCAGGTGGATCTTGATTTCGGAACCCTCACGGCTTTGTATCAGACGCCAAACGGTTCGGTCGGAAGCGTTGGTTCACCCCTTGCCGCAACCGGCATAGCCGACGGAGTGTGGCACCATGTGGCTTTCACCGTGGATGCAACCGGTGGCCGCCTTTACGTGGATGGGGTGCAGCGAGATTCGCGCGCGTGGACCGGCGCGCCTGGCCCAATGTCCGCCACGACTGCCGTAACTCTGGGAAACTTCCCCAGCGGCGGCAATCTCTACGGATACGAGGGTTTTCTCGACGAAGTAACGATCTGGAACACCGCGCTCACTCAATCGCAGGTTCAATCGAACATGAGTCGCAAGCTGACTGGCAACGAGCCTGGCTTGCTGGCGTATTACCGATGCGATGAGAATGCAGGTTCCGTCCTCGGCGACAGCGCGCCCTTGGCCGGCACTAATTCGGGCACCCTCAGTGGCAATGTGTACTTTGTGCCGTCCGACATACGGCCATTTGCTCCTTTTGTAGAAACGCTGCCTCCAAGTGGCGTTAACGGACCCACGCCGACCTTCAACGGCATCGTGAATCCGGAAGGAACAAACACTGTGGTTTGGTTCCAATGGGGCACGACCACCAATTACGGCACCACCACCGCGCCGCAACCGGTCGGGAACGGCATCCTCAACACGAACTTCAGCCAGCCACTGACTGGCCTGTCGCCCGGCGTTTATCATTTCCGCGCGGTCGCCTCGAATTCCCTGCAGGTGGTGTCCGGCACGAACCAGACCTTCGAGAGGTTCGCGTTCTACGACGCGGGGTTCGATCTTCCGGGCACATTATCCGGCTCCGTGGAGTGGGGCGATTACGATAACGATGGCCGTTTGGACATTCTGCTCGCGAGCGTGGGAACCAATGGAACTGCGGAAATCTGGCGAAACACCGGCACTACGTTTTCGAATATCAACGCAGGATTGGCCAGCGCTAATACCAACGGATATACTAACCTCACCTCTGCTCGCTGGGTGGATTTTGACAATGATGGCCGGCTGGACGTTTTTCTCACCGGGTTCGCGACAGCCGCTCTGTGGCGGAACACGGGAACGGGCTTTTCAAAAGCTGTAACGTTTCCCGTTATTCCGGTTGGGACAATCAGAGGCGCGTTGGGAGATTACGATAATGACGGTCGAACCGATGTAAGAGTAGCCGCCAACGACACAAACACGCTTTGGCGGAATTCGATCGGCGGCTTCTATGTTCCCAGCCAGACGGTTGTACCTGGTCAGGCCGTGGAGCCTATGCTATGGGGTGATTTCAACAATGACGGGCGCTTCGATTTTCTCTTTGGCGCGCAACTCTGGCGAAACATCGCCGAAGGCAACGACGCTATTTTTACCAATGTGCCTGTTCCGTGGCCTACGTTCAATGCCGGTGCCAATGCCGCTGCCTGGGGAGATTTTAACAACGACGGCTTACTCGACTTGTTGTTGATGTCGGTGGCAAATAACGGCACCAACTCGATCCAGATCTGGCAAAACACCGGCTCAGGATTTACCAAGTTTCTGGAACTGCCGGAGTTCTCCGCGTCGTCGTTGGCCTGGGGTGACTATGACGGCGATGGAAACCTGGATTTCGTCGTCACTGGAGAGCGATCCGACTATTACCAGCACTACGTAACGGAATTGTGGCGGAACACCGGCAGCGGTTTTTCAAAAATCGACACGGGCCTGCCCGGCATTCGCGCCAGCGCCGTCGCTTGGGGAGATTACGACAACGATGGCCGGCTTGACTTGATTCTTTCGGGCGCTACGAACAGCCTGTATGGCACCATCACACGAGTATTTCGGAACAACACCATTGCCTCGAACACTCCGCCTGCCGCGCCGACCGGCCTGACGTTCACGGTATTGGGCGGCGAGGTCGGCTTCGCATGGAACCCTGCGACCGACGCGCAAACGCCGTCCGCCGGGCTGACTTACAACCTTCGCGTGGGCACCGCTCCCGGTGCGGGCGATGTGATGACAGCCAACGCGGCGAGCAACGGCAAACGTCGTCTCTCCGGGATGGGCAACGTGCAGCACAACCTTTTCTTCCCGTTGCGAAACTTGCCGGTGAACCAACCGCTCTACGCCAGCGTGCAAGCCGTGGACACGTCGTTCGCCGGCTCGCCATTTTCGGAAAAGAGTTTTGCCTTTAGCCTCGAGGTGACGCCGCCCACCGGCCCGGTTTCCGGTGACACAGATGGAGACGGCATCGTAAGCCAGGCCGAACTGGATGCGGTGCTGGCGAATTATTGGCCTTACGCGCCCTGGCTCCAGATGACGAACGTCGCCGGACTCGGCGGAACAAACGTGACATTTTCACTGAGCAATTCCACAGCGGGCGCATTCAGTGTTGAATATTCGACCAACGTTGTGGATTGGTATTTCCTCGGCCCGGCCATCCCGCGTTATCTTTTCACTGACACCAATGCGCCGGCCAATCCGCAACGCTATTATCGTCTGCGTTGGCCGTAACCGAAGCCTCACTAGGTTTTCGCAAACGTCTCCGCCAGCGCCACGGCTTTGAGCATGGCTTTGCTCTTGTTCACCGTTTCCTGAAATTCCGCTTCCGGTTCGGAGTCGTTCACCCAGCCGCCGCCGGCTTGCACGTAGGCTTTGCCGTCCTTGAGCAGCGCGGTGCGGATGGTGATGCACGTGTCCAGATTGCCGTTGAAGCTGAAGTAGCCCACGCAACCGCCATACGGCCCGCGCGTCGTGCCTTCGAGATCGGCGATGAGCTGCATGGCGCGGATCTTCGGCGCACCGCTCACCGTGCCCGCCGGGAACGTGGCGCGCATCAGGTCATAGGGCGTTTTGCCGGCGGAAAGTTTTCCTTCCACGCTCGACACGATGTGCATCACATGGCTGTAACGCTCAATGATCATCAGGTCGCGCACCTGCACGCTGCCGAAATCGCACACACGCCCGATGTCGTTGCGCGCGAGGTCCACGAGCATGACGTGTTCGGCGCGTTCCTTCGGGTCGGCGAGCAGTTCCTTTTCCAGCGCAGCGTCCTCGGTCGGCGTCTTGCCGCGACGGCGCGTGCCGGCGATGGGCCGAATCTCCACCTTGTTGTCCTCGCAGCGGACATGAATTTCCGGCGACGCGCCGACGAGTGAAAAGCCGTCCAGTTCGAGCAGGAACATGTAAGGCGACGGATTCACCGAACGCGCCGCGCGGTAAACGTCCACGGGCGATGCCTTGGTTTCGACGCTGAAACGCTGTGAGCCGACGACTTGAATGATGTCGCCCGCCGTGATGAACTTCTTCGAGGCCTGAACGTTCGCGAGAAATTTGTCCTTCGGTGTGTTGGACTTGAATGGGACGGAGGGCACTTCCGCCGGCAGCGTTACGGGATGATGTTCGATTGGCTGTTCGAGCAACGAAACGAGTCGTTCGATTTCGCCAACGGCGTTTTCATAAGCGTCAGCTGCGCTGGTCGAGTCGTCGAGCACGGCGTTGACGAGGATCGTGATGGTCTGCGCCACGCGGTCGAAGATGAGCAACTGATCCGCGACGAGGAAAACCATCGTGGGCGTCTGCAGTTCATCGTTCGGCGGGCGCGGCACGATTGGCTCAACGTCGTGAATGAATTCGTAACCGATGAAGCCGACTGCGCCGCCGGTGAAGCGTGGCAAACCGGGCACGTCCACAGGGCGAAATTTCTTCAGCGTGCGCTCGACAACTTCGAGGCCATCGCGAACGGTTTGCCCCTCACCCGGCTTCGCCACCCTCTCCCCATCCGATGGGGAGAGGGACGGGGTGAGGGGTTGCGGTTCAACAGAAAACTTCTCCACCACCTTGCCATTCTCTCTCACCTCCACGCGTGCGCCAGTCTGTTTGATCACCGCACGCGGATTACAGCCCACAAACGAATAGCGGCCCAAGTGTTCGCCGCCTTCAACCGATTCAAAGAGAAACGATTCGCCCTGCCCCCGGATTTTTTTGTAGGCCGACAGCGGCGTTTCGATGTCAGCGAGAATGCGGCGCGTGACGGGGATGAGATTTCCCTGCGTCGCAAGTTTCAAAAATTCGTCCAGCGTCGGTGAATGCATGAACCAGTTGCGCGGCAAATTAACTCGAAGCGCGCCGCAAGCGCCAGACCGAAAGCAGCGTGTAAATGGCCACGGCCAGCGCGTAGGCGATGATCCCCAGACCAACAGCGAGCGCAACCAACTGTCCGTCCGTGAAAAAAATCAGGACCGCTCCCACGCCGGAAATGAGCGCGGTTTGCGCCAATAAGCAGAGCAGATAAAGCGAGATGCGGGTTTCCTGCAACCGTTCGACATGCCAGTTGCGATATACTTCTTCACCCAAAGACCGCATCAGCCAGGCGGATTGAAAATTCCGCGCCGCCACGAGCACGCTGGTTGTGCTGATCACGATGGCAGGCAGGGGCCAGCCGGCAAATGTCACGCAAAGAACCAGGTTGACCACCGCGCCCCATTTCCAGCCGAGTTTTTTCGCCAGCGGATTGCCTTCCAAAACCAGGTTCGGCGTGGCGATCCAGGTGCTCAGAAAATCCATTCCGCGGGCAAAGACCAGCAGCACGAGCAAAAAGAAATACTCGCGGCTGGCGAAGGGAACTGGGTCATCCATAAATTAAGCTCCAAGTTCCAAGCTCCAAGCTCCAGAGAACATCCAACATCCAAACTTCATTTGAGACGGAGCAACGGCGGTTTTGGGCTTTGGTGCTTGGTGTTTCTCTGGAGCTTGGATGTTGGTGCTTGGGGCTTCTTCAGGTTTCACTTCTTTTTGTACATTTGCTCCGGCGTTTCCAATTGTTTCTCCGTCACGCGAAACGTTTCGCCCTTGCCTTCGACCGAGCGGAAGAAACAGGATTTGTAGCCTTCGTGACAGGCCGCACCAATTTGCTCGACTTGAATCAGCAACACGTCGCCGTCGCAATCGAACGCAATGTCTTTTACCTGTTGGGTGTGGCCGCTGGTCTCGCCTTTCATCCAGAATTTCTGGCGCGAGCGGCTCCAGAAAACCGTTTTGCCGGTCGCGATGGTTTTTTCCAGCGAGGCGCGGTTCATCCACGCCATCATCAACACGCGCTCGGTTTTTTGTTCCTGGACGATCGCGGGGATCAATCCGTTCGAGTCAAATTTCAATTTGTCGTAAAAGCTCATGCGGCACGCATTTTAGATTTGCGATGGGCGATTTGCGATTGAAAAGAAGTTGAAATCGGGAAATTCGCGTCAAAGACCGTCAGTTCACTAACAACACAATCACCATGCCCGCGACGGTCGTCAGAATCGTGACCGGAATGCCGAACTTGGCGTAATCCCAGAAGCCCACTTCCGCATGCCCCCGCGCCGACTCGACGACGATGATGTTGGCCACCGAGCCGAGGATGGTGAGGTTGCCGGCAAACGTCGTGGCGAGCGCCATGACCTTCCACATCAACTCTGGCTGTGCGAAATTGCCAATCCATTTCCCGGCCACGAGCACAAACGGTACGTTGGAGAAAACGTTCGAGCCGAGCGCGGAGAACCACGCAAAATTCCACGCCTGACTGGGCGCCGACGTTCCGAAAACGCCCCGCACCTTGTCGTAGGCCTGATCGGGCAGGCCCGTTCCATTCAATCCCTCAACGACGACGAACAGCGCCGCGAAGAAGACCAACAGATGCCAGTCCACCAGCTTGAGCACCTCGTGCGTGTCGCGCCGCGCAAGCACCATGATTAGCGCGCCGCCCGCCAGCGCGGTCCAGGGCAGATTCAAACCCGCCATGAACCCAACGAACACCAGCGCCAGCACCACGAGTGTGGTGATCAACAACCGCCGATCCAGCTTGCGCGGTTGTCTTTCGGGCCGATGGATGGCTGTATTGGCCAGAACTTTGCGGAAGCCAAACGAGAGCACCGCGTATTGAATCGCCAGTCCCGCCACCGCCACCGGCAACAGCGAAGCGGAGAATCGTAGGAAGGGAATTCCTGAAAGATGGCCGATGATCATGTTTTGCGGATTACCCACCAACGTGGCGACGCTGCCGACGTTGGCGCTCATCGCCAGCGCGAGCAGATAGGGTGGGAGCGGCAACTTGCCCTTGACCATTACGGCCACGACCAGCGGCGTCAGCATCAGGCACACCGTGTCATTCACAAGCAACGCCGACAGAATCCCCGACGTGCAGATCAGGTAAAGCAGAAGCGATTGCGGTGTCTTGGCCTTGCGTAGGATCCAGTCCGCCGCCCAATCGAAGAAGCCCGCGAGGAACAGATACGCGGCGATGATCATCATCCCCAGCAGCAGCACCAGCGTGTCGTAATCCACCGAGTGATACACCCGCTCCGGCGTCATCACGCCGCACGCGACCATCAAAACCGCGCCGAGCAAGGCGGCGGCGGGCCGGTTCAACGGCAGCACCTTCAACCGCCGCCCGCTGATCAGCAGGTAGGTGAAGCAGAAAATCGCAATGGCTATGATTTCTTTTTCCATGGAGTTCTCAGGTTCTTGTTCTGAGCCTGATTCCGCGCTTCACCCTTCGATCCCGGCATCATTTGGGCCTTCAGAAAGTGTTCCGCTCACTCGTATCGAGTGTCCCCAAAATAAATCTCCGTCGTCATACCAGAATTCGAAACTGCCGTTCGGATTAACCGTAATTGAGTTAAGCGACATTTTGCTCTTGAACTGCTCCCGACTTAGTTCCTCTTCGTCTTCGCCCAGCCAAGTGTCGTTCTTCAGGTCAAGCAGTTTGGTCACCGCATATTCGGCGATTCGCTCGCTCCAATCGCGTTGTGAGTTCCAGAGCGCTTGTGCAAGTGCGAGTGACTGTTTGATTTCCTTGGACTCGTCCGTGGATAGGCTCAGCCTGATATTCTTTGAAGCCCAAGAAATCTCAGCTTCGTACCAGTTGACGCGACGATCCAAAGTGAAAACGCCAAACCGCTCGTCTCTATAAGTTACGGGCTTCTGCAATTCTAAAGCGCACCGTCGAAGATCCGCATCGGAGTCCTTTCCAATAATTTCGACCAGCAATCCCTGCGGTTTGCCAAAGGCGTTTTGTTCGGCTACACGGGCACGCACGCGAACGCAATCGTATGGCGCGAATTCCTTCATAACCGAGTTGAGTTCTTTTTCAGTGACCTCCTTGCGGATTGTAAGCTTCCCGTTTTGGATGTTGTCGTCGGCATATTTCCATGCTTCAAAGGTCAACAACAGAATCCAAAGTCCCTTGCGGTCTGAACTACCGCCGGCCACTCCGCCGGCTTGAACCACGCCCAGAACCTCAGTGATGGGACTTTGGTTCAACTGCACCATCAATTGTTCTTCGAGGCTGGCCATTACAGTCTCACGGGAATGTTTTGCTTCGCCAAAAATTGTTTCACATCGCCGACGGTGTAGGTGCCGAAGTGGAAAATACTCGCGGCGAGGACGGCGTCGGCTTTGCCTTCGAGCAGCACCTCGGCCATGTGTTCCAAACTCCCCGCGCCACCGCTGGCCACCACCGGCACGCCCACGGATTCGCTGATGCGTCGCGTGATGACGAGGTCGAAACCGGCTTTCGTGCCGTCGGCGTCAATCGAATTCAAGACGATTTCGCCCGCGCCGAGCGACACGGCGCGTTTGGCCCATTCCACGGCATCGAGGCCGGTGGCTTTGCGGCCGCCGTGCGAGAAGACTTCCCATTTGTCCGGCGCGACGCGCTTGGCGTCAATCGAGACGACGATGCATTGGCTGCCGAACTTTTCCGCGCCATGCCGGATCAGGTCGGGATTGGCCAGAGCGCTGGAGTTGATGCTGGTCTTGTCCGCGCCCGCGCGCAGCATGGTGTACATGTCGTCCACGGACTTGATGCCGCCGCCGACGGTGAGTGGCATGAAGCATTGATCCGCCGCGCGTTCGATCACGTCCACCATCGTGCCGCGACCGTGCGCGGTGGCGGTGATGTCGAAAAACACCATTTCGTCCGCGCCCTGTTCGTTGTAGCGCAGAGCGAGTTCGACGGGGTCGCCGACGTTGCGCAAGCCCCCTTTCTCGGCGACACCGAACTGGACGCCGCGAGTGACTTTGCCGTCGTGAACGTCGAGGCACGGAATGACACGTTTGGCGAGCATGACGTCATTCAAACTTGGAATTGCGAAAGAATCAACAGTTTGCTGGATGCTGCTGAATCACGTCGAAACACCGGCGAGCAAAACAATTTACCAGCGGTCTAATTCGTGATAAGTTGCAACGCGAATAAAGAGTAACACTTACCGTCGAAGGATGATGACTATGAAAAAGCTCTTGTTGACTGTTTTTGTGGTTGGATTTGCCCTCTCAACCCAGGCCGGACATTTCCATGGTGGCGGCTGGCACAGGGGCTATTGCTATCGCGGGGGCTATGGGTTTTACCCGGGATTCTCGCTCTCGGTTGGCTACCCTGCTTACGCTTATTACCCTGACTCCTATTATTCCTACGCCGACTATGGTTACTACGGCTATTACGACGTGGGCCGTCCCAATTATGCGGTGGGCGGGACTTTGCTGGGCGCGTTGACCGGCGGGCTCATCGGCAACAGCTTCCATCATCAAGGCTGGGAAGGCGCGGCGATCGGTGCGGGCGCGGGATTGCTGCTCGGCGGAATCGCGGAGGACGCGGCGCGCCGACAAGAGCGCAGAGTTGCAGCGACGATGTATCAAGCGAGTCCAGCGCCACAACCCCAGATGCAAGCGCAGCCTCAACCGCAGTCAAGCCCTCCGCAAAGCCAGATCACGTCAAAGCCCTGCGCGACTTCCACCTATTACTGGACTACGCGACCGCAGATTGCCGACGCTCCGCGCGTGCCGGACGCGCCGGGCTTCTGATTGAAATCCGAAATCCGCATGTCGAAATCCGAAACAAATCCGAATTCCGAAACCCGAACGGAACGCAGGCTTCAGCCTGCTTCAACGTTTGTTTGCAGCCAGGTGTCCGAGCAGCCTGAAGGCGGCGTGCCTTTCCTTTCGATTATGACATTCGGGCTTCGGGCTAGTTTCGGCTTTCGGGTTTCGGCCTTCGGATTTAACCACTGACAATTTACCAAACATGAAACCATCCATCACCAAACTGTTTATTCCCCTCACCAGTGCTGTCCTCCTTGTCGGCTGCGCCTCCAGCGGCGTCAAGAATCCTTCCGGCGTGCCCGTCACGCGCATGAACGCGGACGAGCAGGGCTTCGTCGCCGGCACGGGCGTCGAATCGCAGGACCTCGTGGCCGTCAGCGACAAGATGGCGCGCAACATCCTCGGCATCCAGCAAATCGCCAGTGCCACCGTGCCGCCCATCATCGTGCTCGATCCGGTGGAAAACAAAACGCGCTTCCCGATCAACAAAGACATCTTCCTCACGCGCATCCGCTCCGAGTTGAACAAGAAATCCGGCGGCAAGGTGACGTTCCTGGCGCGCGAGCGCATGGCCGCATTGGAAAAGGAGCGCAACCTCAAACGCGAAGGCGCGGTCACGGCTACTAGCGACCCGAAGCTGCAGGAGTTCAAGGGCGCGGACTATTTCCTGACCGGCTCGCTGGAGGGATTGTCCACGCGCACGAAAGCCGGCACGAGCGATTACATCCTGTATGCGTTTCAACTGATTGACGCGCGCACCAGCGCCATCGTCTGGGAAGACAACGCCGAAATCAAAAAACAAGGGCTGGAGGACGCGGCGTATCGGTAACTCACAAAGCTTCCTTTTGACCCGGCACTGAATTAGAATGAAGTGATGAAAACGCTCGACAAGAATGTGCTTGAGACTGTCACGCAAAGACTGGTGGCGGAATTCCAGCCCGAACAAGTCTGGCTTTACGGCTCGCACGCTTGGGGCAATCCGCACGAAAGCAGCGACGTTGACCTTTTCGTCGTCGTGCCGCACAGCGAGGAGACGCCCATCCGCCGTTCGCAGCGCGCGCATCGTTGTTTGCGCGGCTTGCGGATGCCCAAAGACGTTTTGGTCGAAACCCGCCGGGAAGTGGATCGCGTCAAGGGACTCAAAACGTCGCTTGAAAACGCGATCTTGAGCCGAGGGCGGAGGCTCTATGGCTGACGCGCCCGCCCCTGATGCAAAGGCGTGGATGATCAAAGCTTGGCGCGACTTGGAGACCGCCCGCCGTGCGGCGACTGGTGAACCGCCCTTCTATGATGTGGCGGTTTATCATTGCCAGCAGGCGGCGGAGAAAGCCGTCAAAACCTTTCTCGTTCAGCATGGAAAACCGTACGAGAAAACCCACGACATCGAAGTGCTGATTGACCTTGCAGGCGAGGTTGAAGCGAGTTTCAGCAAACTGGCCGACGACGCCGATGCGCTGACTCCCTACGCGACGAGGTTCCGTTATCCCAACGCGACCTTCGCCGTCGAACCGCAGCCGGCCGAATACGCCGAAGCCGAGCAACACGCCCAGGCTGTTTACGATTTCGTTCTGAACCTGTTACCAAAGGGAGCATGACCATGAAGAAAAACAAAATCAAAGTCTGGGAAGACAACGCGGAAATCAAAAAGCAAGGGCTGGAAGACGCAGCGTATCGGTAGGAGAATAAGCTGCTGCAAATCAACTTAAATCGCTGGCAACGCTCGTGAAATTCAAGCGATCGAATGTAATCATTGCCGCGGTTGTTATCTTGCTCGGTGCATTGTGGATTCGAGGCTTTTGGTTTACCGAGGTATTTCACTCGAGCAAACGCAAGGAGCCGAATCGGGCCGCTTTGATTCAAATCCGTGCAGCCGTAAATGTCGGTGCGTCACATGCAGACGTTTTGGCAGCTTACTGGAGCAATCGCGCAGACGAACTCAAATTGTTCGCTGACAGGCCCACAGACTGGATCATTCAGATGCCTTTGGAATTTGGAGCAAGCGACTGGAAACTCTACATCGATTTCAAAGACGGGCGCGTGAACGCAGTCAAGGTCCGCACTTCTGACGGAGCAGCCAAAGATGGGCCGCCAGATAAGGAATAAGTGCCGCCGCCCGTCACTCCTTGCATCTGGTCAAGAACGCAGCCCGAATTGTTAATAATGTTTTCACGAATGAAGGGATTAACGCCAAGACACCAGGACGCCAAGACGCAGGAGCGCGGCGTTCACGCCGCTTCATCGTCCATTCGCTTTCGGACATTGAAGCGGGCTGAAGCCCGCGTTCCGGAAACATTCAACATTCAACATTCAACATTCAACATCAGATTCCTGCATCGTTCACGCACCAGACCTTGGATGTTGAGCGTTGAATGTTGGATGTTGAATGTTCTCCTTTTGACCTCTCTGCTTTTCACCGGCTGCGCCACCACACCGCAGCACAACATCGCTTTGACCGGTGACATCATGGTGGATGGGCCGAAGATGATCGCCGAAGGCCCGCCGCGCGACAAAGTCCTCTGGCAATACCGCACGGCCGCCGCCGCCATGCGTCGTGGCGATTTCGCGACCGCCAAGCCACTGCTGGATGACGCGTTGCTGACGCTCGGCGGGATTTACGGCAAGGACGCCGAGGCACGGAAGGCGCGCGGTTATTTCTCGCGTGAGGCGCGCAAGACATTCATCGGCGAGCCGTACGAGCGCAGCATGGCGTATTTTTATCGCGGCGTGATTTACTGGATGGACGGCGAACTGGACAACGCCCGCGCCTGTTTCCGCAGTGCCGAGTTCGAGGACAGCGACGCCGAGAGCAACGAATACAAAGGTGATTGGGTGTTGCCCGATTACCTCGACGGCCACGCCACGACCAAGCTCGCGGGCGACGGCTCGGACGCGTTCAAGCGCGCACAGGCCAGTGCCAAGAACATCAATCTGCCGCCATACAACCCAAAGGCAAATGTGCTGTTCATCCTGGAGTTTGGGCCGGGGCCGTTGAAGTATGCGAGCGGGCAATACGGCGAGGAACTGCGCTTCAGGACGCGCTCGTCGTCGATTGTCTCCGCGCGAATCAAAACCGGGAACATCAATCAACTCGTCGCGCCGACGGACGACGTGAACTTTCAGGCGACGACGCGCGGCGGTCGAGTCATGGATCATGTCCTCGCGAACAAGGCGGTTTTCAAATCTGCCACGGACACCGCAGGCACGGCAGCCATCATCAGCGGCGCAGTCCTCGCCGGCTCGCAAGCCGGTCGGCACAACGCGGGACAGGAAGTCGGTCTGGGCCTGGTGCTCGCCGGCATTGCGAGCAAGATTATTTCCAGCAGCACCACGCCAGAGGCGGACACGCGCACTTGGGACAATCTTCCACAGTTCATCAGCTTTGCGGCCGTGCCATTGCCAGTGGGCCAGCACGCGGTAACCGTTGAGTTTCTTGACGCCAGTGGCAAGCCGGATGAAAAACTTTCCAAATTGATCAATGTCAACGTCGCGACGACCGACCGTGACAAAGTCGTGTTCGTGAGCGACACTTCAACCACACCACAGACACAATGAAAACGAATCATAGTAAACCAATGCAGCAAACCGTTATGAACGATAAGACTCAAACGACCCCTCACCCCGCCCCTCTCCCCATCGGATGGGGAGAGAGTGGCCGGAGGTCGGGTGAGGGGAATGTTTCGGCAGCCTTCTCCATACTTGTCCCTTGCTGCCTTGCGCTGTTGGCAGCCGTCACTGCAACCTTGATCACCGGCTGCGAATCCACGCAGGACAAAGGACCGTATGTGCCGCAGCAGTCGAAAGCCCCGGCCTACGAAAGCACCGAGCCGGTTGTGCTGATGGATCCGGGCGTGCGGTATTCGCTCACGACGACGGGCCAACCGTTCGCGCAAACGCTGCCTGACGGCCGCCTGGAAGTGACCGTGCAACTCCGCAACCGCGAGAATCGACGCATCGAAGTGCAAGCCGGTTGCGTGTTCAAGGACGTGAATGGCATCGCCACCGGCGACGAAACGCCGTGGCAGACTGTCATCCTGACGGAGAATGCCACCGAGCAGGTGAAGTTCGTTTCGTCAAACGATCAGGCGAAGAAATACACGGTCCGCGTGCGCCAGGCGCGGTAAGCGTGACAGAGAAGCGTGACCAGTGATCAGGCCTCCGAGGTTTGGAGTTCGCTTTAGGCGGCAATTTGCAAATGCGCCCGGTGCGGTTGCCTGCTTCAAGAAAAATCTCGCCTCCACAGTTTTCCTGCCGCAACATCACGTCGAGTTTTTCAGCGGGCGAATCCCGCGATGCATGAAAGCCAAAATTGTCATCACGCCCAAGAAAGCGGTGGTCGATCCGCAGGGCAAAACCGTCCGCAACGCCCTCGAACACATGGGCTACACCGGCATCAACGCAGTCCACGTCGGCAAATATCTTGAAATCGAACTCAACGGTGCGGACAGGGAAACCGTGCGCAAACAACTCGACGAAGCATGCCACAAGTTTCTCAGCAATCCGGTGATTGAGGATTACCGGTTGGAAATTGAATGAAGACGTGAAGCGTGACACGTGAGTTAGGATTCCCGGTCACTTTTTACGCATCAAACATCACGAGTAATGAATTTTGCCGTCCTGCAATTCCCCGCCAGCAACTGCGACCAGGACGCCGTCCACGCGTTGCGCGATGTGCTCGGCCACTCGGCGCGCTACGTCTGGCACAAGGAAACCTCGCTCGGCGATGCCGATACCGTGATCGTGCCCGGCGGTTTCAGCTACGGTGATTACTTGCGCTGCGGCGCGATTGCGCGGTTCAGTCCGGTGATGCAGGCGGTGCAGAAGTTTGCGGCTGACGGCGGGTTGGTGCTTGGCATCTGCAACGGCTTTCAAGTGTTGTGCGAAGCCGGGTTGTTGTCCGGCGCATTGATTCGCAATCGTTCGCTCCAGTTCCGCTGCGAACATGTTTTTTTGAAAACGCTCACGACCGATTCTCCGTTTACGTGCCAGATTCAGCCGGCCAAGCTGCTTAGGATTCCCATCGCGCATGGCGAAGGTTGTTACTTTGCCGACGACGAAACGCTGAACAAACTCAAGGCGAACAACCAAATTCTGTGGCAATACTGCAACGCGCAGGGCGAAGTGACCGAGCAATCGAACCCGAACGGCTCGCTGTGGAACATCGCCGGAATATGCAATGAGCGTCGAAACGTCGCCGGTTTGATGCCGCATCCGGAACGCGCGTGCGAGACGCTTCTTGGCAGCGACGATGGGCGTTTGATTTTCGAGAGCATGATTCACGCGCTGCACAGCAAACAGGTGGCGAAGGCCGCGTGAGATCGCACGAAGTTCGGTTGCGTCGCGAATCTTCAGTCCTTCTCTGGTGGTAAAGTCTTTACGTAAGCCCGCCAGAGGTTGAGTTCGACGTACAGCTCGAAGAAAACCTGCGGTCGCAGTTGAAAGTAACCGGCCATCAGATGCGTCTTGTCCGGCCGCTCGTCGAACTTCGCCTCGTATCCGGACGAAACCAGCATGATCGGCGCGATGGGGTCTTTGGGCATTTCATCCCACCAGCCGACTTTGTTAAACCGGCGCAAATACCAGGGCAACGGCCAATAGCTTTCCTGTGAGGAGATGACTTTGATGACGGTATCGTGCCCTTGCGGCGACACTCGGGCGATGGCTTCAATTTTGTTTATCAGTTCCACGACGTTCGGCGAGGTCTGGGCATACACGTACGGATTGAATTGGCTGGCACAGTCAGGAAAACCGGCCCGCCACGCCTGCCAGCCGAGTTGTCCTGATGCGGCGAGGAGCACAGCGGCCGTCGTCCATTTCAACCCCGGCAATTTGCACGCGCGCAGCAACGCGATCGCGCCCACGCCCGCCAGCAATATCATGCCATAAAGAAAATTCAGCAGGCACCACGGCGTCTTGTAGGAAATCAGTGTGTAGCTCAGGGTCAGACCGGCGGTGTAAAAGGCGAGGACACGAACCAATGCCCCATTGGTCTGGCCGAGCCAGCGGCGGGTGAGCGCGCAGACGAATCCAATCACGGCTAATCCCACGATCAATGCCTCCGTCCAAATCGGGCCGTTCGGGTAATGAAAGAATATCAGCCGGCGCAAATAAAAATCCCACGGATAAATGTGGGGCGATTCTCCACCGGCGCGATTAAGCCAGGGCAAATAAGTCCGCAGCGAATCCAGCGGGCCGCTGGCGTTGGTGAAGAATGAAGTGAACAACACCACTGAAACCAACAGCGCGACCACGAACGCAGCAGCAATGTGTTTGAAGTTCAAATGCCCTTTGATCTCGCTGCGGTGACCGTCCACCCAACGGCTCCAGAGCAAATTGCCGAGCACTGCCAGCACCAGGCAACCCGCGGACAAGACAAAGGTTTCTTTCGTCGCAAACATCAGTGCCAATCCGGCGCCCGCCAGCAGACACCAGCCAAGTGACTTCGTTTGCCAATATCGCCAGCCCGCGCCGAGCGTCAGCGCCGTGAAAAAAACCAGCAGCATCTCGTGGATGTAGTAGCGACTGTAAAAAACCATCGCCGGTGAAATGGCCGTGAGCGCGACAGCGCAAAGGGTTTCCGGTTTGCCCAAACCATCGGTGAGCAACAGAACCAACAGAATCAAACCGATCCCGAAGGCCACCGTCACGAGGCGGAAAGTTGATTCCGTAAAGTCATCGAAATTTCGCGCGGGCGACAGCCACGCCGCCGGTAGCGTTGCATAAGGCAACGTCGGGCCGTGGAATTCGTGTGGATCATATTTGTAGTCGTTGGTGACCCAGAGCGAGCGGAACTTCATCGCATTGAGGCCCTCATCGTTGTGCATGGGGCGACGATCCAACTGGGGTAGTCGAAACGCCAGCGCGAGGCAGATGAGCAGAAACAACCCCGGTGCAAACCACCGGTTCATTTCGCAGGCAGGGCGTACACTTCGATTTCGGTATAGGCGTTCAAGGCGTTGTCCGTGCTGCCCTTGGAGTACGTGCGGACATAGCGGGCCTTGACTCCCTTCGCGTCGATCAATTTGCCTTCGTAGCCTTCAAAATATTCGCGGTCCGTGCCCACGCCTCGTTCGGAACTGTTGTCCTGATCGTTGTTGAAGATGGTTTGAACGCCGGTTTTGAATTCAGGGTCATCGGAAACCTGCACAATGACGTCGCGATAAACCACCGGCGACTTGTGCTCGTGCCAGATCAGGATGGCAAAAAGATTGTACTCCTCCTGCAAGTCAACTTGCACCCACTGCGTGCGCTTGCGCAACAGGACGACGTTCTCGTCGAACGCGTCCTTCTTCCCGTCGGTGATCTGTTTCAGTTCGCCGGTGATCGGATTGGGGTCGCTGCTCGTCACCGGTTTTCCCAGGGCGACATTCTTGACCCCTTTGGGCGCGAGAAAGGGCGGCCGCGGTTTGCCGGTCGGTTTCTCGGCAGTGGTGTCGGGCGGCATGTTTTTGGGTGTGCCCAGGTAACCGGCCGGGGGCAATTCCAGCGGGAGTGGCGCTAGATCACCCGGAGCATCTGCGGCCAAACTGACTGTGGCGCGGACGAATATCTGGAGTGTGAAAGCCGCACTAACCGCGAAAACCGACGGCCATCGAAAGAAGTTTTTATTCATGTTTTGTGACGTTTAATCCAATCAGAGCGGACTAGTTACCAAATCCCACGGCTCAGGGCAAGCGGTTCGATTGGCCACCCGCAATCCCAACCCGCCCCGGGGTTTAACTGAGTCCGACGCGTAACCGGCTTGGTTTATTTGATCTAAATGAGGGATGAAATAGGACTTGAGTTGGGTCGCTGTCCGGGGTATTTCAAGCCCATGAAAAAACAAGTCATCTCTTCTCCACAAAATCGTCGTACTTTCATCAAGTATTCCTCGTTGGCCATCGGAGCAGCCGCCCTCAGCGGTCCTTATCTGCTGCGAGGACAGAATTTAAACAGCAAGTTGAACATCGCCGCGATCGGCGCCGGCGGCAAAGGGTCGAGTGATACCGACCACTGCTCCGGCGAGAACATCGTCGCCCTTTGCGACGTTGACCAAAACACACTTGATAAGCGCAAGGAGAAATATCCCAACGCGAAGTTGTTTCGAGACTATCGCAAGCTCTTGGCGGAAGCGAAAGGCATCGATGCAGTGACCGTGAGCACACCCGATCATCATCACGCAGCCGCGGCCATCATGGCGATGAAACTCGGCAAGCATGTCTATTGTCAGAAGCCTTTGACTTACTCCGTTTATGAAGCGCGGATGATGGTGGAACATGCAAAAGCACACAAGGTTGTCACCCAGATGGGCAATCAGGGCAGTTCGGAAAGCGGGCTGCGCCGCGCGGTGGAAGTCATTCAGGCGGGCGCCATTGGGCCAGTGCGGGAGATCCACGTCTGGTCGAACCGTCCGGTCTGGCCGCAGGGCATTGACCGCCCGGAAGGTTCAGATCCGGTGCCGGAAAGCTTGGATTGGGATGTGTGGCTCGGCCCCGCGCCGGTCCGTCCTTATAAGAAGGACACCTATCATACGTTCAAATGGCGCGGGTGGCAGGACTTCGGCACCGGCGCATTGGGTGACATGGCTTGTCACACCGCCAACATGCCGTTCCGCGCGGTGAAGCTGGGATATCCCACCGAGGTCGAGGCCGAATCTTCTGGCATCAACAAGGAGACTTACCCCTTGAGTTCGAAGATCCGATTCCAATTTCCCGAGCGCGAGGGTTTGCCGCCCGTCGCGTTCTGGTGGTATGACGGCGATCCGAACAATCCCAAGAGTTTCCGTCCGCATGGTGATCAGACCAAGGAAGTGGTGGACATGCTGGGCAAGCTGCCCGGCAGCGGCTGTCTGCTCATCGGCGACAAAGGCAAAATCTTTTCACCCGACGATTACGGTTCGCAATTCTTCATCAAGCTCAAGGATGACAAGGAATACATTTCCGGAACGAAGCACGAAGCCGTCGCGAACGTGGCGCAGACCATTCCTCGCAACACCCTCAGCCCGGACACCGACCGCCGTCATCATCTGGAATGGCTTGCGGCCATCAAGG
This sequence comes from Verrucomicrobiota bacterium, assembly GCA_016200005.1. Classification (NCBI taxonomy): domain Bacteria; kingdom Pseudomonadati; phylum Verrucomicrobiota; species Verrucomicrobiota bacterium. The sequence goes on from JACQFP010000077.1 coordinate 41,015, forward strand.
CGGGCAAGCCGGAAATGTGCTTCTCGCGGTTCGCCATCGCGGGCTACCTCACCGAGATCATCCTACTTGGATGCGTCGCGTTGCGCGCCGGCCAGAAGCTCGAATGGGACGGCCCGAAGATGAAAGCCAGGAACACGAAGGCAGCGGATCATTTCGTCCGCCGCGAGTTCCGCAAAGGCTGGAAACTCTGATCGGCGCGATTCGATAAACAGATTGCCAACCAGGGGCGGCCGTGGGAAACGGCCGCCCTTGCTGTTTGTCAGGCATGGGGCGTAGCGCTAGGGGCAAAAACAACTCGCCTACGACGACACCGTTGGTAGTTTTGTGCCGTGCGTCACAGCTATGACGCAGAATTAATTGCAATCTGACTTTTGAAAATGCCCAACCCAAACCAAGCGACCGTCAAAAACAGGGAGGCATTATCTGTAGTCGCCGGTACCCCGCGCTCAAAAACAAAAACCGTCGCGCAAGCGGCGTAATTTCAGATGAAGAACGCGAACGTTTTCGTTGATGTTGACCTGACGCTCGTCGATGCGGACGGAAAGCTGCTGCCGAGCGCACCTGAAGCTTTGACCAAACTTCGAGACAAAGGTTGCCACTTGTTTCTGTGGTCAACCAACGGCGCGAATTACGCCCGCAAAGTCGCGAGTCTGTATGGCTTGACAGAAATGTTTGAAGGATTCGCCGCGAAGCCGGACATCATCATTGATGATATGCCGGGAACGGTTGTGAATCCATTTGTCTTCGACGTGAACACGGAGGAATCATGGCCTGCGCTGGCCGACAAAATTATTCGCAAACACATTGATTGAATTTTGCCATGACCGAACCCGCCATCACATCTGAGTTGGTTGCCAAACACAACCTCACGCCGGAAGAATACGCCCGCGTCAAAGAAGTCCTCGGGCGCGAGCCGAGCTACACCGAGCTGGGCATCTTCTCGGTGATGTGGAGCGAGCATTGCAGCTACAAAAATACCCGGCCGCTGCTCAAAACGTTTCCGACCAAGTCGCCGAAAATCCTCGTCGGCGCGGGTGAGGAAAACGCTGGCATCATTGACATCGGCGACGGCATCGCCATTGCGTTCAAGATCGAGTCGCACAATCATCCGAGCGCAGTCGAACCGTTTCAAGGCGCGGCGACCGGCGTGGGAGGAATCATCCGGGATATTTTTACGATGGGTGCAAGGCCGGTTTGTGCGGTGAACTCGCTGAGGTTTGGGCCAATCGTGGCCGACGTAGCAGCGGACGTCAGTCCGCTCCATTCAAGTTCGGGGAAAAGTCAGAGCCGACTGACGTCGGCTGCTACGAATGGAGAGGCGGATGCAGCCCTGAAAAACAACCGCCGTTTGTTTGCGGGAGTCGTCAGCGGCATCGCGCACTACGGCAACTGCTTCGGCATCCCGACCATCGCGGGTGAGGTTTATTTCGACAAAAGCTACGAGGGCAATCCGCTTGTGAACGCCTTTTGCCTCGGCGTGCTGCGCCACGAACAAATTGCGCGCGGCGCGGCCAAGGGCATCGGCAATCCGGTGTTCTACGTCGGACCGGCCACCGGACGCGACGGTCTGGCAGGCGCGGCGTTCGCTTCGCAGGATTTGACCGAAGAATCCGCCGAGCAACAACGCGGAGCAGTGCAGGTTGGTGATCCGTTCATGGAAAAACTTGTTTGCGAAGCCTGCCTCGAACTGCTGGCCACCGGCGCCGTCGCAGGCATTCAAGACATGGGTGCAGCAGGCCTCACATGCTCGACTTGTGAAACCGCCGCGCGCGCGGGCACCGGCATCGAAATCGAATTGGACAAGGTGCCGCAACGCGCGCCGAACATGTCCAGCTACGAAATCATGTTGAGCGAATCGCAGGAGCGGATGCTCATCATCGTGCACAAAGGTCGCGAAGAAGAAGTGAAACGCATTTTCGACAAATGGGATTTGCCGTGGGCGGAAGTTGGTATCGTCACCGACACTGGCCGGATGGTTGTGAAACATCACGGTAAGGTCGTCGCGGACATTCCAGCCAAGAAGATCGCCGACGAATCGCCGGTCTATCAGCGCGATTCCCAAGAGCCGGAGTACTTGAAGGAAGTACGCGCGTTTCGCCTCGATGGCGTTCCCGACACGACCGACCCGGTTGCCGATCTCAAGAAACTACTCGCCTGGCCGAGCATCGCGTCCAAGAACTGGGTGTATCGCCAATACGATCAGATGGTTCGCGACGGTACGGTCGTTTGCCCTGGCAGCGACGCGGCGGTGCTGCGCATCAAGGCGGATTCATTGCCAGAAGCTGCAAACTCGCCTCACGCCTCACGCCTCACGGAGAAACTCATCGCCCTGACGGTGGATTGCAACGGCGTTTACGTTTATCTCGATCCCTACGAAGGCGCGAAGGCGGCAATGGCAGAAGCGTGCCGCAATCTCGCCTGCTCCGGCGCTGTTCCGCTCGGCACGACCGACAATCTCAACATGCCCAGTCCGCTCAAACCGGAACTGTTCTGGCAGATCAAGGAATCCGTGCGCGGGTTGGCCGAAGCATGCAAGGCATTCAACGCACCCGTCACCGGCGGCAATTGTTCGCTCTACAACCAAAGCCCCGCCGGCCCGATCGACCCCACGCCGACGGTCGCCGTTGTGGGCCTCATCGAAAAGCCGGAGCACGTCACGACACAGTGGTTCAAGGATGGAGGTGACGCGATCATTTTGCTCGGCGAAGCGGTGGACATGCAAGACCCGCTACTCGGCCTCGGCGGCTCAGCCTGTCTGCAAGTAATTCACGGGAAAAAAACCGGCAGTCCGCCGCGCTGCGATCTCGATCAAGCCCGCACGCTGCACACCACACTGCTGGGTTTGATTCAATCCGGCTTGGTGAAAAGCGCGCATGATTGCAGCGAGGGTGGTCTAGCCGTGTGCCTTGCTGAAAGCTGCATCAGCCAACTCATCGCCCGCGAAACGCCGAGGTTGATTGGTGCGACAATTGACTTGCGTGCGATGAAAGACACCCGCCTTGATGCGCTGCTCTTCGGCGAAACGCAAAGCCGCGCGGTCATCAGTTGCAAAGTCCTCGACGCCTTGAAAGTCGTCGAACGCGCCAAACTCATGGGCGTTCCCGCGGTTCAGATCGGAAAAGTCGGCGGAGACAAATTGACGGTGAAGGCGGCGGGCAGTGAATTCTCCGCCCCGATCACTGAGTTGCACGACTCTTGGTGGAACAGCATCGCCCGCGCGATGCTGTAAGCCCCACCCAAATTAGAGAGACGCGAGTTCAATCCATAATCGGCGTAGCGGTACAGTTTGATGTACTGCGTCGGGCATGGGGTTTCCCCCCATTGTGTGAACGCGGCGTTTTTCATACGGTCACTCAAATGCACGCCGCTGACCAATACATTCGGAAACAATTAACCCGAATATTTCCTTGCAAAAAAGTGCAACCGTGATCTCCGGCCCACGTTTATGGGTGTATGATTAATACAAGAGACCACGATTGCACGGGGACAGTTTGTAACCCTGAACTTTTCCAATTTCCAGCCGTAAAAAAGCGCCAGGTCACGGCGGGTTTTTCCGGCGGGGACGTGACCAGTGATGGCGGCATCCTGTTGTTGCGCCAAGCCGACCGCCAACTGGGACTGACCCAGGCGCTGGCCCGGGTGTTGCCCGATCCGCGCAACCCGGAGCGCATCGTGCATCCGCTGCTGACCTTCATCCGTCAGCGCGTCTATGGTCTGTGCCTGGGGTATGAGGATTTGAACGATCACGATCATCTGCGGCAGGATCTGGCCTGGCAGACGGCGGCGGAACGGGACGAGGCCCTGGCCAGCAGTCCGACCCTCTGCCGCTGGGAGAATCGGGCCGACCGCCAGGCGGCTTGGTGGGTGCAGGAAATCATGGTGAACCAATTCATCGCCGCCTTTGCGCAGGCACCCACGGAACTGATTTTGGACTTCGACAGCACGGATGACCGGGTGCATGGCAAACAGGAAGGCCGCTTCTTCCACGGCTACTACGGCAACTATTGTTTCCTGGCGCTGTATGTGTTTTGCGGAGAGCAGTTGCTGGTGTCGTATTTGCGGCCCAGCAACCAGGACAATGCCCGGCACGCGTGGGCGATTCTGAAGTTACTGGTCCGGCGATTGCGACGGGCTTGGCCGCAAGTAAAGATCGTGGTGCGGGCCGACAGCGGCTTTTGCCGGTGGCGGATGCTCCATTGGTGCGACGCTCACGGGGTGGGTTATGTGATTGGCTTGGCCAAGAACGACCGACTCCTGGTTCTGGCCCGGCCGTTAATGGACCAGGCGCAAGCCCAACACGAACAAACTCAGGAGAAGCAACGGCTCTTTGCCGAGGTGCGATATGCCGCCCAGAGTTGGGAGCGGGAGCGACGGGTGATCGTCAAGGCGGAGCACACGGACAAAGGGAGCAATCCGCGTTTTGTGGTGACCAATTTGGAGGCGGACGCCCAGCCGCTTTACGACGACGTTTATTGTGCGCGGGGCGAGATGGAGAACCGGATCAAGGAACAACAGTTGGGTTTGTTCAGCGACCGGACCAGTTGCCACGATTGGTGGGCCAACCAGTTTCGGCTGCTGCTCTCCAGTTGCGCGTATGTGCTGCTGGAGACGATGCGGCGACTGGGCTTGGCTGGCACCGACTTGGCGCGGGCGCAGGTGGGCACCATCCGGCTGAAGTTGTTGAAAATTGGCGCCGTGGTGTTGCGCAACACGCGGCGTGTGCGGCTGCTGTTGGCGAGCAGCTACCCGTATCAAAACATCTTTGCGCAAGTGGCCAAAGCGTTCAACACGGGATAGACCCCAACGGTGCTGTCCCCGGCACGATTAAACAATGGGGGTAAGGGGGCGTGTGTACCGGAATCGAACAAATCAAGTTGAGAGGGCAAGTGGCGTTGAAAAATCACCCGAAAGACGTCTTCGACAGCCGGAAAATCAATTTCGAAGGTATGGTGAAATATTCGGGTTAACTCAAACTGTACCATTACCATAATCCCCTTGCATTTACCGGAAGTCGGCGGATGATGCACGCGTTCTAACACTTAAGGCATTCATGCGTCCTTGGCGTGCAGCTTGCCGTTCCGCCAGGGCCGCAGGGTCGTGGTGGACGGCGCAAAGGTGGGTCACCACTCGACTCGCGTCATTCGTTCCTCTTGCGGCTCTGCTACTGACGCCGCTGGTGCTGCGGGCACAATCCGGGGCGGGCAACTGCCTCCGCTTCGACGGCACGAACGGCTACGTCAGCATCCCGCACACGAATGCGTTCAACGCGTATCCCTTCGCGGCCACGGCGTGGATTCGCACCACGTCCATCAACCCCACGGCCCAGGGCATTGTTTCCAAGTATCCCGACGCTCAATTCGACGGCTGGTCCGTGCATCTCGTGAATGGTCGCGTCAATGTCTGGTACATCCGATCCTTCGGGAACTGGGTGCTCGCCAGCGGTGATAACCCGATTGACGCCGGCTTTGTCGCCGACGGGAGCTGGCACCATATCGCCTTTGCGGTGGATGCGACTGGGGGCCGCGTCTTTGTGGACGGGACACTGCGAGCGACTGCGATTTGGACCGGGCCGGCCGGGCCAGTGACGACCACCTTGCCGCTCCAGATTGGGCGTTATTACACTTATGCGAATCGCTTCCAAGGCGACATTGATGAGGTGTCAGTCTGGAACCAGGCGCTTGGCGCGAACACCGTGAATTACCTCAAGCACCGCCGGCTCACCGGAAACGAAGACGGGCTGGCGGGGCTTTGGCATTTGGATGAAGGAATGGGAACTATCACCAGCAATGCGGTCGTTGGCGCCGTTGGCGGAACTTTAAGCAACAGCCCAGCCTGGACTGGTTCCGCTGCGCCCATTGCGCTCGCGATGGTGGCGACGAATTGTTTGCGATTCGACGGCACGAACGGCTACGTGCAGGTGCCGCACAACACGAACCTGAATGCGTATCCGTTGACGGCGATGGGCTGGTTTCGCACCACGAACACCGTTTCGTTTGTGCAGGGTATCGTCAGTAAATACGCCGAGAGCAGCCTCAACGGCTGGAGTCTCTTTGTCCAAAACGGAAAGCTGCGCGGATTTTTTTATCGCCCGGGCTTTGGCGCGGCGATTGACGCCACGTCGGTCGCCACCGTCGCCGATGGCGGTTGGCATCACGCGGCGCTGACGGTGGACGCGGCAGGCGGAAAGTTGTGGCTCGATGGTAGCGTTGTTGGCACCGGCTCGTGGGTATCGCCCGGTCCGCCCACGAATACCCAGCCGGTTTTGCTCGGGTGCTACTCTCCGGCGAATTACTCGCAACGCTTCCACGGCGCGCTTGATGAGATCACGGTCTGGAATCGTGCGCTCACGACGAACGAGATTCAAACGCTCAAGAACCGTCCGCTCGTTGGCAATGAAACCAATTTGGTCGCTTACTGGCGATTGGACGAAGGCACGGGCACCGTGGTCGGCGACGCCACCGGCCACGGCTACAACGGATCGTTCTCCAACTCGCCCTCGTGGACCGGCTCAACGGCGTATTTGGGCGATGGCAGCGTGTATCTGCTCGCGGCGACTGACATTCCGTTCATTGAACGTTATTACGCCGTCAACGGCGCCGACTTGGTAAACTCGTTCGGCGTGACAGCCAAAGCCACGTTCTGGCGGTTCTACGACTTCGGCACCGCGCCGTCGAACTTGCTCGTCGCATACAAACTGGATACCGGGCTGCAAATCGCACCCGCCGGCACGCCGCTGGCGATCAAGCCCAACACCTACTCCAACGCTTTCAACTTTGCGTCTTACAACGCGTCAGCGCCGATTGTCTCCGGAGTCGCAGCGGGAATGGCAACGATCAATCAGTTCCGAAACGTCGAACCAGACACCGGCGTGCAATTGGATTCGGTCAACAATTTCCATCTGATGACCGGCACGCTTTCGCATGACGCGACGGGCGGCGGCTTCACGACGGACGGCACGGAAGCCTCCGACCCCGCGCGGTTGTTGCACTTCAACGGGCATGTTTTCTTCGGCGGGATTGACACCATCCTCACCAATGTCATCAACACACCGGCGGCCGGCACGGTCACCGCGCCGACGCATCTGGCATCGCAACTGCAAATCGGCGCGGGCGGCGCGTATCTCGCGATCGCGCCCGGGTTCAAGTTCGGCGGCGGCGCGGCGTTCAACGTGAATCTCGGCGCGAATGGTTTCGCCACGAACCTGAACGGCTCGTTCAGCCTGGCCAACCCCACACAGTTCTTCGAGACGAACGGAATTCGTTATCGCCTGCCCGGCGCAACCCTCAGCGCGGCGGGCATGGTGGCCACGAATCTCGAAGCGTGGTTTCCCGCGGGCTTCGGCCTGGCGACCAGCACGAACACTCGCGCCATGATGCCGTTTGCGTCGAAAACCAACGTGGCGCTGGGGCCGGATCTGTTGCCCACGAGTTCGCCGGTCATTTTCACCGCCGCGTCCTACAATACGAATCTCCTTTGGTTCGCGGAGGAAACGAAACCGTTCTTGATTGGCGGCTCGCAAATTCTGTGGCGTATTCCGGAGGGCGAGTTCTACATGCCGGATGCGCAGGTGCTCCAGTTCGTCCGGCAGCAGGAGGACGCCGACCTCGACGCGGAGCGTCCGAATCTCGTGGACCAACTTGGCGGCTATCGCATCTCGAACGACAGCTACTATCGCAATATCGCCGCCGTCTCGGGCGCGCCGGTCTATGTGCGGCCCGACACCAACGGCGGCGCGCTGCTCACGATCCAGGCGGCCTTGGCGCCGGGCAACTACCGCCCGCATTTTCCCTATGTGCCTGGCTTCAGCCACATCCCAGCGGCCCCGGGCGAGCTGGTGATCACGAACGACCTGATTGACACCGCCGCGAGTTATTTGCTGCTGCAAGACGTGGTGGCCCTGCGGTACGCGCGCGATTGTCCGCCGGATGGCGGTTGCAGTAATGCGGCGGTGGTGGGCGATCAGGTGTTGTTCTTTACCGCGCCGCCCGGACATTTTGGTCTGGGCGAACTTCGCTTCACACCCGAGGGCGGGTTGCTGGCTTACGGCACGATTGCGCCGCAGAATCTCACCTGGGGATTTGCGGGCGCAGGCAAATACGCCCAACGCACGAGCGACATGTCGGACGGCGCTTGTTATTTCTCCGGCACTTTTCTGAAGGCCGACGATCTGGCGGGCGAACAGGATGCGCGTCGCCCCACGCGCCTGTTGCACACCGGCTACGGGAGCGCGAACACCAACGATTTCACCTACGTCGAACGTCCGGGCGCGGCCAACTACGCCGAGGGTCTGGCGAATTACGCGGGCTTGAATTTCCGCGCGCCGGCGTCGGGCCGCAGCGTCATCGCCGACGTGGACACCGGTTCGTATCCGCTCACGTCGCGTTCCAAATACTATGTGCGCTTTGGCGGCGTCAGCGGGATTCATGAATCGGCGACCTTTCCGACGAACCTCACGCTTTACGGTTACGCGTTCACGTTCCAAAGCTATCGCCTCTCGTTCCTCGACAGCGACAATGAAGAATCGCGCACGGACGGCGTGGTCACGTTGCCCGTGCCGTCGGGTTTTCCAGTGGAGTTCGAGCGGATGAAATTCTTGTGTCGCGGCAACCTCGACTCCGCGCGGCTGCCGGCAAACATTGACACCAAGCATCTGGTTTACTGGAACACGGATCTGAAGCTCTTGAGCCTGCAATTCAAGCCCGAATCCGGCGACCCATGCAGCCTCACCAAGCGCTATCTGGTGCTGGGGGTGGAAACCAAATTGCCCTTCATCCCGCAAGCCCTTCACACCGCGCTGGCCATCAAGAACAATGGCAACCTTGCCACGGCGGCGACCGATGTGGAAGGCGTGGATTCGCGTTTCCCTGTGCCCGCGAATCTCCAGCTTCAAGGACCGGGCGGAAGTTTTTATCCGCTCACGACGGCGGGCGATGGTTACTTCAACAATTGGGAAAGATCCGACAAGCCGACCACGGGCTTCTACAATATCGCGGCGCGGGTGCGCGTGCCGTTTTTCCGCGACGTGAAAATCCATCTCCACGTCACGCCCACCGGCACGAACTCGGCGCAGCTTGCGCTGATGGGCGGTTGGGCGGCGGAAGAAGGCAAGGGCACGCACCGCGGCTGGAATGTCGGGGCACAAAATTATTTCAACACGGCGAAGTTTGACCGGACGCACGACGGCTGGCCGGCCGGCGTGTCGCTGACCGACTATCGCAAGAACGCCGCGGATTACCGCCCGCGCGCGCAGCAGAACTGGATTGACGTGGCGGACTTCGACTATCCGCTGGCGTGGAACGAGACGCTGCGCCAGTTCAAGGGTTTTGCCGACGCGACGGTGATCCTGCCGGTGATTGACGTGAACAGCCGGCTCAAGGAACTCACGCCCGGCAAGGTGGACTTCGATTTCGCGCAGGACCTCAATCTGCAACTGCCGCGCCTCAAGGTGCTGGATTTTGCCAACGACGCCTTGAATGAAATCAACGCGCCCCTCGACTCGCTCGCCGGCGCGCTTCGCTCGCAACTCGGCGCGGGGCTGGATGTGAGCGGCCTGACCAGCGGCTTCCGCAGTCTGCAAAATGTCCTGCGCGAAAATCCCGAGGGCTTCTTCCGCCCGGTGCTCGAACCGGCGCTCGATGCGGCGGTGGTGAACAACCTTTACAACGCCCTCGCCGCCGAACTCGCCGCCAACGGCAAAGCCGCGCTGCTGGCCAAGACTGCCGCCATCGTCGGCGCGAACAGCAACTTGCTGCAATCCGCGATCATGAATCTCAACGGGACCGCGGGCCAGGCGACGAAGGTGTTCGGCCAGTTGGACCACACGTTCGCCGACGCGGAAGCGACGTTGAACCTGTTCCTCGACATGATCAAAAAAGACGGCGGCGGTAACCGCAACGTCATGCGCGCCGTCATCAAACAATTCGGGGCGGATATCGGAGACATCCCCGACTCGCTGCTCGCCAGCCTGCTGCAAGATCTCGAGCCGACACTGGCGAGCATCGAAAGCGACTTGCGCCAACTGCTCGTCCAGTTCGCCGAACTGCGCGCGCAGATCACCGGCGCGTCGGGCGATTTCGCCGCCGCGCTCAACGCCGCCAATCACTCGGGCGGGGTGGGAACTTATGTGCAGCAGGCTGGCGGCGGCATGGTGAAGCTGCTCGATTCCGTCGTCGGACCGGCGAACGATTACTTCACCGCGGATCCCTTGCGGGCAAGGCGCGAAATCCGCGAGCGGCTGATCGCCACCTTCCTCGGCTCGCCCGTGCCGGGTAGTTATCAGACGGCGTTCCGGCAATTCATGTCGGACAAGAATTTCCAGTTGGATCAGCTCATGGACGTGTTGTTCGACCAGGTAAATCGTTCGATCCGCGACGGGTTGAGTTCGTACCTCGCCGGCGCGCAGGATGGCATTCCCCAACCCACGAAGGGCGGAGGCGGCGGTTCGTTGCTCTCGGCCAAGATTCGCGGTTCGCCAACTTTTGAAGGCGATTCACTCCGCCGGATTCATCTCGATGCGGAAATCAAAATGAAATTGCCGGACGACATGACCTTCTCGGCCTACATGGACATCAAGGAACTCGATTCGCAATCCACGGCGCTGAGTTGCATCCCGGCAGGCGGTCCGGCGGCGGAGGTGACGCTCGGCGCGAAGGATATTCCGCTGGATTGGCTGGGCGTGTCGAGCGGCGGGCCGCTCAAGCTCAACATCGAGGCGCGCTGGACGTTGCAAGAAGGCGCGGTGCTCGGGATCGGCGGGTCCTTCGAGGTGCTGGGGAAAATCGGATTCAAGGGTGGCAGCATCAATGATTTTGGCGCGTCGCTGGCCATCGGCAAGTTTGAAAATTATATCGCGGCCAAGGCGGGCGCCACTGTCACGATCATTGCGATCCCGGTGGATTTTAACGTCGGGATTTTTGCCGGCCGCGCCTGCTCGCTCGACCCGCTCAAGTTTATTGATCCGGAAGTGGAGGAAGTCCTGATCACCAAGGCCGACGAATTCGCCGGCATTTATCTCCAGTTCGGCGCGAGCGTTTCGCTCTCCGACATTCTTTTCGGTTCCTCAAGCTGCCTGCTGGATCTCACCGGCAGCGTCAACTACGCGCTCTTTTATCAAGGCGGCCCGCGCTTCGGCAGCATCGGTGGCCGGCAGAAGTTGAGCTTGAGCGCCGACTTGATTTGCATCATCAGCGCCGAGGCGTCGTGGGCTATGGGCTACCGGCTGGATACGGAAGGAAAATTGTCCATGGCCGGCAAAGCGCGGCTCTGCGGGAAAATCGGCGCGTGTCCCTTTTGCCTGAAAGCGTGCGCGACGCTCTCCGTGAGCGGCACCGTGACCGATGAGGGAGTGGATTACTCGATTGATTACTGACCGAAAGAAATCCGATGACCGAAATCCGAAATCCGAAAGAAGTTCGAAACCCGATGGCCGAAGTCCGAAGAAGTCGGACGCGTGCAAGCGCCTGTTTCGGATTTCGGCCTTCGGATTTCTTTCGGATTTCGATCATCGGATTTCGGATTTCCCTGTTTTTTTTGATCCCATTGCTCACGACCTCAATGGTCGCTCAAACTCCCCTCTCCAATCTCGTTTACGCCGTCGGCACCACCGCCCGCGATAATTTGAACCAGGATTGGTCTTACGTGCTGCTCGATTCCTCCGCGCCGCAGATCCTCGCGGGAAAACGCTTCGCGGTTTATGGCAAACCTGGTTATCCCGCCGACGCGGGCACCTTTACCTTGCGCGGCGATCTGGTTCAGTCCCCGGACGTCGCCGCCATCAACGCGAAGCTGAATCAATCGGTCGCGCTCGGCCAGAACCTCGCCTCGCTCAACGACGCGCTCGCCTCGGCGGTCGGAACCAATGTCTTCGGGTTGCTGCGCAAAGTTCCCGGTATTACGAGTCAATCGCTGCCGCAAAAAGTCCTCACTGCTTTTCAACTGGCTGCGACAGATCAATCCATTGCCGAAATGCTGGCGTTGCTCGAACATGGCAATCCCGGACTCACCCTTTGCGCCGGGCACGCGTTTTCCGAAATGATCGGCGCCATCACGACTTATGAGATTCGCGAACTCGATCCCGTGTCGGGCGCGGCGGGCAATGTGGTGGGCCGGGTCACGCTCGTGCCGAATGCGCCGGTGGTTTTGCCGGCGCCGGGAAAACCGTTTCAAGTCGTCAGCAATCATATCAGCGAACATCTGCTCATCCGCTTGCGCTGGGGCACGCCGGCGGAATTGCGACGGCTCTCGGTCTTGAATGTCGGATTCAACTTGTGGCGCATTGGGAAGACAAATGCCGAAGCGGGAAATTTCCACAACCTGCCGCCCACGCTGGCAGTGCTTCACTCGAATCCGGATTTTGTTCAAGCCAATCGCGCCGCGGTGTTCGCCACGATGGACTACCACACCGGCAGCGGCGCCGGTGGGGCGGATGATCCGGCGGATCGCCTCACGTTTTTCTTCGCTGACAACGCCCGCGGGTCCGGATCGCCGCCGTTCATTGACGGGCAGGAATTTTATTATTTCGTGACCGCCCGCGATTTGCTCGGTCGCGATGGCTTGGTGTCGCCCGGTGGATTGGCGCGCGCCTGCCGCCGTTTGCCGCCCAAGCAACCGACCGATGTGAAAGTCGTCAACATCGTCCTGCCCGGCTCGACCAACCAGCCGCGGCTGCAAGTCACCTGGACGCAGAACACGAACGCCGCCGATCACGTGACGCACTACTGGATTTATCGCTGGACGAATCCGACGATGGCCCTCACCAACGACGCCGCGCCGCTGACCTTCCGCGTCGGGGTGGTGACCAACCTGCCAGGCACAAACGTGAATTCGTTCACGGACACCGGCGCGGGCGCGTTTACCGACCCGAATATCACCAACGCCTGGTTCACCGTCCGCGCGGTGAGCGAGGCGGCGTGTGATCCGTTGCTCTCGCCGCACAGTGCGCCCGCCTGGGGTGTGTTGCGACAGCGCGAGGGACCAGCGGCCACCACGGGCGAACTACTGGGCAGTTGCGGCACGCCGGTGGTGATGTTCCAGAATTTTGTGACGAATGTCATCCCCGAAGATTCCCAGACGTGGAATTTCCAGCTCACCTGCACGCGGCGCGATCGCGGCATCGCGTGGGTGCAGTTCCTCATCACCAACACCATCTCCGGCGTCAGCACGCAGGTGGACACCGTCGGCCCGACTTACTTCCCGCCGGACGAGGACACCGCCCAACTGGATTATCCCGTGACCGCCGGCGACACTTACGCGCACACCTTCCGAATCGGCTGCACCGTCGGCACTTTCCTGGAGCAGGTGTCCGCCGTCGCCAACTGCACGCTCACCGCGCCCGTGCCGCCCACGCAACAACGCGAGGCGGTGTTCTTCGCGGGCCAACTGCTCACGACCGCGCTCAGCAGCACCGACCCGTTGCTCACCGTACTCAACAACGGCAACAACACCTTTTACTCCGCCACCAGCGCCACGGTGGATCCGAGCGGGATGGTCGCGTTGCATTTCAACACCGGCCCCGTGCCGCTGCTCGTGCAGGCGCTGACGAACAACACCTGGCTCGACATCGCCGTGATCCGGCCCGACTCGAATCTGGTTTATTGGGTTTCGTATCCCGCGTGTCTCATCGGCCCGCTGCCGTATTTCCGGGGTTACACCGTGAACCTGCCCGCGACGGACGCCAATTGCGACCAGCACGTCGCCCGCGCGGCGGACAATGGCCCGGTCGCGCCGGTGCGCGTGCGCTTCAAACTCACGGAACGCACCCGCGAATATCGCGTCTATCGCCGGGCGGGCGAGGGGCCATTGACGCTCTTCGCGCAAGGCCCGGCGGCTTACGATCCGGCGAATCCGAACAAGCTCATTGAATCGAAAGACGAGGCCATGCCCACGAGTCCGACGCGGCTTTGCTACTTTGTGCAGACGCTCGACGAACATGGCAACGGCAGCCCGCTCGCATTCATCGGTTGCAAGCCCGTCGGCAGTTTGCCCAAGCCCGTGCTCGCGGAACCGCAACCCATCGGCACTGTCAACACTCCCCAAATGATGTTGAGCTGGTTCTGCCCCACGTCGGGTGTGGCGCGTTTTCAATTGAAAGTCCATCGTGTGGATCCGCCCAAGCCTGGGGGAGGCATCAACTTGAACGACCCGGTGCTCACGGTTTATGTGCCCTACAACAAGCAGGCGAGTTATCTCGGCCTCAACAAAAAGCATAAAGCCGCGCGGCAACTCTACGACGAAGCCCATCTCACCCCGCTGGTCGGTCCGGGCTTTGGCCCCGGCCCCAAGTTCACGCTCAACGTGAATGTGCTGCCGAACGCGACTTACGATGTTTCCGTCGCCGCCGTGGATAGCCAGGGTAAGGTCTGGGACAGTTCGGAAAACTGGCAGTTCACCTGGACGCCGCCGGTGGTGCCCGTGACCGTGCCGTGGCCAGCGCGGCCTCCGCCGCCGGTGAATGGCTTCGATTCGACTTCGCCGGCCGACACGTCGCTGCCCTACGCGCCGCGCGTCCAGGCGAAGGTGTTTTACGATTCCGATTTCATCGCGCCCAACCCGCGTTACCCCGTCGGCGTGCGCATCGGGGAGTTAAGCCTCACTGGGGGGCCGAACAATAACGCGTGGACGGAATTCAACAACGACTACTTGAGCTATTACACGGGCACGGCGGAGAACGTGAGTCAGCAGAGCGCCGATCCGAACGCCGGCGTGTTCCGGTCGCGCAGCTCGGCGCGGGCCGGCCAGGCGTTGCTGCCGTTCGTGCTGTATCGCGAGCAACTGACCAACGCGCTCTTCCCGCGTGTGTCCGGCGACATCACGCAAGTCTCGCCGCTGATCGAACGCGTGCCGTGGAAGGTCGGCCCCAACAACGGTCAGGTGACGATTCCGGACCGGTTGTTCGCGGGGCAGGAAGAATACTACGCCCCAAAGTACTATTTCTTTTTCTACGTGCGCGACCTGCAACCGGTGCAGCGCGGCGCGAAATACCGCTACTACGTCGTGCGCTTCAACGCCCAACGCGAAGTGGAGGAAACCATCCCGGCCGGCGACGTGGAGCCGCCGTTGAACAATAACTAGAGCCGATGAGCAACGTGTGAAATCCGAAATCCGAAATCCGAAATCCGACCCGCTGCGACGGCGCGACAGCGCGGCGAGAAGAAGCCCGAAGGCCGAAATCCGAACCGGCCGCCCGCCGGTGGCTGGATCATTCGGCCTTCGGATTTCGGATTTCGGATTTGCGTTGACGTGTGTCGCGCTCTTGTTTTTCTGCGCGCCGGCCCTTGCCGCCATCGTTTACGAAACGCCCGCCGAGTTCCTCACCTCCGGCGATTTCAATGGCGACGGCCTCCCCGATGTGCTCGTGCTGGACAAAGCGATCGGCAACGCGCGAGTCGGTTATCAAGACAACGCCGGCGTGCTCACTTGGTCCGCGCCGCTCGTGTCGGGCGTCGAGAACGCCAGCGGTTGTGGCATCGGCCGCTTACTGCAATCGGGCCGCGACGCGTTCGCCGTCACGGCGCCGGATTTCAATCGCATCGCGCTGATGGACGTGAGTAACAGCGTGCCGGTGATCATTCTGCCGGGCGACCCGGCGGCGACGAACGGGCTGATTGCCGCGTGGGATTTCTTCAGCCTGCCGGCGACCACGGTCTCGACGGCCACGCCCGCCACGATTGCCGCAACCGTCGGGACGGGAACGCTGGATATCTCGGCCTTCGGTCTGGGCAGTCCACAGGGCAGCAACCCGGAACGGACTTCGTTCAGCGGGACGACACTGAACGCATTTCCGGGATCGGTGGATGGAAATCCCGGAACGGCTTTGGCGCTGGCGAACAGTTCGGCCAACGGCAAGTCGTTGATCGTAAGTTTCAGCATGTCCGGTCATCAGGACCTGGTGGTTTCGTTCGACACGCGCGGCACTTCAACCGGTTTCACTTCCGGCACGTGGGCCTGGAGCACCGATGGAATCAATTACACGACGCTCACCGGCGTGAACACCGCTACGACAAACACCACCTTCAGCACGGCGACCGCCGACTTCTCCGCGGCGACCGGTTCGAACAATGCGGCCACGGCCTACCTGCGCTACACCCTGTCCGGCGCCACCACCGCCGGCGGCAACAACCGCATTGATAATGTTCAACTCAACGCATCGCCGCTGGTGCCGCAGGACCTGGGCCCGCATGCGTTGGCCGGTCTGACCGCGCCCTACGGAACCAACTCCGCTTTTGATCGCCTCCTTTGCGCCAGTTCGCTGAATTCGACGCCGACCGAACGGCTGCATTTGATCAGCTTGAACGCGGGCACGGTCGTTTCTTCGGACGAGCACTCCGAAACCGCGCCGCTGGAGCGGATCAACGCCCTGCCCATCGCCAACCTGACGTTCGCCGTGGGCATGGCGCGCGGCGCGACAAACGACGCTCTGCATCTCTGGCAGTTCACGAACTCCGCGAGCGTCATCGGCCTGTTGAGCAACCTCCTGCCGGGCAGCGATTACGCGTTCGGCCGATTCAACGACGAAGCACTGCCGCGTTTCTGGTTTTATGTTCCCGGCGGAACGAACGTGAGCATCCGCTCCCTCGTGACCAGCGGCGCGGGTTTTGGTTTCAGCGCGCCCGTGACGCTCAACTTCACGCAGGCGGTCGAACACGTTTACGTCACCGGGGCGAGCAACGACAGCAGCGCGATCATTCAATTTGGCGATGGCATTCAGGGCGCGCGGCTGCCCGGTGGGTCGCCGAGCCTGGCGTCTAGATACGGGACGGGCGCGAGCGGGCATGTCACCGGCGTCGCCGCGCTCGACGACGGAAAATTTGTTCTCCTGAGCGCGCCGACCGGCTCAGTCTCGTCCGTGGGCGCGCAAGTGATGACGTTCGACGGCACGAACTACACGCAGATCAGTTCCAACAGTCTGCCGGCGGTCACGACGCGCAACACGCGCGCGACCGTGTGGCTGTTTCAATCCGAGCCGTTCACCAACACCGCCGCCACGCTCATCGCGTCGTTCAGCGTGCCGGACTGGAGCAGCGGTGTGTTTGGCGTGCCCGGTTCACTCTCGGTCCGCGCGGAAAATGATTCCGGCGCGGCGTCGGGTCTCGGCAGTCCGGCCACGAATAATCTCGGCGTGCCGCCGGCCGGGACGGCATACGCCCTGCCCGACCAATATCGTGACGACATTTCCTTCTTCACTTATGCGCCGCCGCGTCCCGTCGAGCCGGTCGTCATCACCATTGCGCCGCCGCCGGGCGCGTACGGCGGACCGATCCAGATTTCTTTCATCAAACAGAACGCCGCGCACCAAGTTCTCTATCGCACTGGGACGGCGGACAGTTGGAAATTGTATGCCGCGCCTTTCGCGCTGACGAACGACGCGACGATTCAATATTACGGCAACGTCCCTGGCGGCACGCGGGGACGATTGCAATTCGCCAGCTACACGATGGGCCGGGCCGACAGCGTGAGCGAACCGCCGGTGAAGTTGCCGGGCAGCGATACCAACACGCCACCGGTCGTGAATCCGAACGTGCCGCTCCCCTCCATCCACGGCACGGCGTTTTATGGACGTCGTGGCAGCAATACCGTCCCGACGATTTGGGCGATCAATCTGGATGGCAGCGGCGAAACCTTCCTCACCACGGGTCGCGAGCCGCGCGTGTCGCGCGACGGACGCTGGATGGCGTTCTGGCGCGAAAATGATCCGCTGACGAATCAGTTCAGCCTGTGGTTGCGCGAAGTGCCCACCGGAGAGGAAAACCGCTGGCACACGAGCAGCGCCCGCTACGTCGGTTGCGACTGGGAGCTTGGCAACACGAACCTCATCTTCGCCACGGACGGCGTGTTCTGGCGGATCGGTGTGAACGAACCACCGGTGGCGTTTCCGTTGAGCCGCGACCCCCAGCAGGGCGCACCGAGCGTGAACCCGGTGGACGGGCGCGTGGCGCTGCAAGTCATTTATCCCGTCAGCCCCGGCCTTTACCTCGCGCCGTCCAACCTGACGTCACGGCAAAATCTCGGCCTACTGAGCATTCTGGGGCCGCGCTGGCCCGCGTGGTCGCCGGACGGACAGCGCATTGCGATGGCCGACGCTCCAAGCGGAAGCACAGCGATTGATGCGGGCCACGATTTATGGATTGTTGAACTCGGCGCGCAAACGAACGTTTACCAGATCACCGCGCTCACGGGCGGCGCCGACGGTTTTCCGAATGGCGCGGTGTGGAAACCCAATGGCGAGGCGCTCGTGACCGCCGGAACGATCTTCGGCACGAACGGGCTTTGGGTGCTTCCACTAACACCCAATGGCACGGATTGCGACGGCCCGCCGCTGCTGTTGCCGACCTCGCCGGGCGACCCGATTGATTTTGCCGGCTCGGTCGTCGGCTCGCTGCCCCAGGTCAGTTACACGAACCTCGGTTTGTTCATCCGGCTTGAACCGAACGTCGTCGTCGTTTATTGGAGCACCAACTACGACGGGTTCACGCTGGAATCCGCCGCGAACCTGCCGGCCGGCTTCACGTGGACGCCGGTCAGCGGCCCGTATTTCCGCGCCGGCCCGAATTTCGAATACCGCGAGTCACGAGCTGCGTTACAACCGCGCAAATTCTTCCGCCTGCGTTATCCCGGGATACTGTATTTGACGCCGCCCGAGCCGGAATTGGAAATTCATCGCGAACCAAACGCGGCGGTATTGAACTGGCCGCTCAACTACGTGGGCTACACATTGGAGGCGACGCCGAGTCTTTCGCCGCCGGCGGTGTGGACGCCGTTGAACGGGCCGTATCTGAACACCAACGGCGTGTTCGAGTATCGGCGCACGCTGCCCGGGCCGCCGCAGGAATTCTACCGGCTGCGCTGGCCGTAAGCCGTCCGCCCGCCTTGTTCGATCCGTCCGGCCGACCTGCGCGGCGTGGCGTTGCCACGGTCGCCTGCCCGCCGGCTGTTGAGTTGGGACTTGCGCGAACTCGACGACCTCTGTTGGAATGTCTCCGCGCGAGCTTTGAGCGGGCGATGCAGCTTTACCCAAAACATTATTGCGGTGTCTTCGGCATTTACGGTCATCCGAATGCGGCGGAACTGACCTACTACGGTCTGTATGCACTGCAACATCGCGGACAGGAGAGTGCGGGCATTGTCACGTCTGACGGTAAACAGTTTCGCGAGTTTCGTGGAATGGGATTGGTGTCGCAGGTTTTCGATGGCGACATTCTGCACCGGCTTGTCGGCAACATGGCGGTGGGGCACACGCGTTATTCCACCATGGGTTCTTCCCACTTGCGCAACGCGCAACCGCTGACGGGCAATTGCCGGCGCGGACAAATCGCCATCGCGCACAACGGAAATCTCACCAACGCCGTCAAGGTGCGCGAGGAACTGGAGGCTAAAGGTTCGATGTTCCAGACTACTGTCGATAGCGAAATCATTTTGAATCTCCTGGCGCAACCTACCATCGGCGGGCACGAGAACAATCTGGTTGAAACCGTCCGCCGGATTGAAGGTGCTTACTCGCTGGTCATCATGACAGAGCAGGAGTTGATCGGGGTGCGCGATCCGCATGGTTTTCGGCCGCTCTCCATCGGCCAGGTGGATGGCGCGTGGGTGCTGGCCAGCGAGACCTGCGCGTTCGATTTGATCCACGCCAGATTCGTCCGCGATGTCGAGCCCGGCGAGATCGTCATCATCGACAAGAATGGGCTGCGCAGCATCCAGGCGTTTCCGGAGCACGAACGGCGCGCCTTCTGTATTTTTGAATACGTTTATTTTGCGCGGCCTGACAGCACGATCGCCAATCGCAACGTGTATAAAGTCCGCGTGGAAATGGGGCGGCAGCTCGCGCGCGAAAATCCCATCCAGGCCGACGTCGTCATTCCGGTGCCGGACAGCGGGAACTGCGCGGCGCTCGGTTATTCCGAGGAGAGCAAGATTCCGTTCGAGATGGCGTTCGTGCGCAATCACTACGTGGGGCGAAGTTTTCTCCAGCCTTCGCAATTGATTCGCGATTTTGATGTGCGCGTGAAGCTTAACCTCATCACCGAACTCGTGAAAGGGAAGCGCGTGATCGTGGTGGATGATTCCATTGTGCGGGGCACGACATGCAAGACGCGGGTGAACAATCTCAAGGAAGCCGGGGCCAAAGAGGTCCACGTGCTGGTGAGTTGTCCGCCGCACATGAACCCGTGCGTTTATGGAATTGATTTTCCGGATCGCAGCAAGCTCATGGCCGCAAATTATTCGCTGGAGGAAATCCGGCGCTATCTCAACGCGGATTCGCTCGCCTATTTGTCGAAAGAGGGGATGATCAAGGCGACAGGTTTGCCGAAGGAGGCGTTTTGCATGGCCTGTTACGATGGCAATTATCCCGTGCCGTACGATGCGATGCTGGACAAACACATCATGGAACGTCGCGGCGCGCGGGTTGAGGGTTTGGGCGAGGCGCTCACGAAAGAAGAGTTGCAGATCAAATTGCTGTAAACGCCCCGGCGGCCCTTCCACTAATGCTTGCGACAGCACGGGAATTTCCAGTATCAAGATCGCGTGACCAGCCCCCAATGCACTCCCGATGAACTAGCGCCATGGAAATCAATACCATAGGCCGGCCGCGAAACGTAGGCTGGGCGCGCGCCGCTGCTCTGCTCTACGGCGATTGGGGCACGAGCAAGGCTTATGTCATCGGCCTGGCGCTGGCGTCGATCGGGTTTGCCGCATTGCCGCATTTGCTGGCGGTCTGTTTGCTCACGGCCTTGGTGGGGGTCAATTACATCTGGGTCTGCCGATGCTTTTCCACTGGCGGCGGAGTTTATACGGCCGCCGGCATGCATTCGCGCCGCCTGGCGATGATCGGCGGACTGTTGTTGCTGGCGGATTTCATCGTCACGGCCTCGTTGAGCTGTCTGGACGCGTTTCATTATCTGGGCTTCGACCAGGCCGATGCCAAGAAATGGGCGATCACGGCGATCTTTCTCATCGGAGCGATGAACTTTTTCGGGCCGAAGCACACGGGCGGCATCGCCGTCTGGTTGGCGATTCCGGTGGTGGTCACGGTGACGATCTTGATTGGCGCGGGCCTGCCGCATCTCAAGGATTTCCACGCGCAGGCGCCGACCGGTGGCCTTTGGCACAACTGGGTGGCCTTTGTGGGAACAATCCTCGCGTTGTCGGGTGTCGAGGCTGCCGCGAGCAACACCGGCGTGATGAAGTTGGACCCACACACGACGCCTGATCGTCCATCCGTGCGGGTGACGTCGCGCCGGGCTATCACTGCGGTCATGCTCGAAGTGGTGATCGCGACCGCAGCGTTGGCCGTGCTGGCCATGTGCCTGCCGCTGGCGGCCGACCACTTACACGAGCACCGGGAGGACATGCTCCGCTACATGGGTGAAGTCTTCGTCGCGCCGTGGTTTGGCACCGTGGTAGGCTGGGTGTTTGCCCTGCTCCTGCTTTCCGCAGTCAACACCGTCATCGGGGGCATGGTGGCTTTGCTCTACGTGATGGCACGGGACGGCGAACTGCCGGACACCTTCGTGGAACTCAATCGTTTCGGCGTGCCGTGGGTGCCAGTCATCGTTGCCACGGTCCTGCCGGTCATCGTGCTGGATGTGGGCGATTCGGTGGAGTCGCTCGCCAACCTTTACGCCATTGGTGTGGTGGGAGCCATCGCGCTGAACATTGGTTCGTGCGCATTTGCACGCGCGCTGCCGTTGGAGCGCCACGAGCGGCTGATCATGAAGGCGACGATGCTTATCCTGGCTGCCATCTGGCTGACCATCGCCTTCAGCAAACTGCACGCGTTGATTTTCGTCCTAGTTGTGCTGGCGGCGGGACTGGCCTTGCGCGAGGTGACGGCGCGTTACCATAGGGCGCGAGTTCCGGCCACCGTCCAACCGGTTCTGGCGACGGCCAACCCGGTGGCGAACAGCGAAGAGCCTTTCCTGGGTCGCACGCTGCTTGTGGCGGCGCGGGGCTGGACGCCAGCGGTGCAATTCGCCCTGGACGAAGCCCGCGCCCGCAGCGCGCATCTGCTCGTGCTTTATTGCCGCGAACTGGCGTTGCCGATCGACACCGGTGGCACCTGGGAAAACGATCCGGACGCCCGCGCCCTGTTCACCCGGCTTGAAGCCGAAACCCGGGGCATCAACGTTCACAAGCTTTACAGTGTGAGCGATTCACCGGCGGACACGATCATCGACATCGCGGCCACGTTCGGGGCGGACACAGTTGTGCTGGGCGGCAGCAAACGCGCCACGCTGGTGCATCTTCTCAAAGGCAACGTCGTAGCTCGCGTCGCAGCGAATCTGCCGGAACCGATGCGGCTCATCGTGGTCGGTTAAAATCCAATGCAATCCTTGCCTTTGCGCTGCCGTCGCGCTATCCACGCCGCATGAATCCCGCTGAAGCCCTCGTGGCGCTGAACATGATCGAGCACGTCGGTCCGGTGCGCGTGCGGCAATTGCTCGAACATTTCGGCGAGGCGCCGGCGGTGTTGCGCGCTTCCCAATCCCAACTCCTCCAGGTGCGCGGCATCGTCGAGGACACCGCCGAGGCAATCGCGACCTGGGAAAAAACCATCAAACTCGATGAGGAGCTGAAACGGATCAGTGACTTTGGCTGTCACATTCTCACCCAATCAGACGAAGATTATCCGGACCTGTTGCGGCAGATCTACGATCCGCCCATTGTGCTCTACGTCAAAGGCAAACTGAGCGCCAAGGACAAGAACGCCGTGGCGATGGTTGGGTCGCGCATGACGACGCACTACGGCGTGGAGACGGCGCGCAAGCTGGCGTATCAACTGGCTTACGTCGGCGTGACCGTCGTCAGCGGCGGCGCGCGGGGGATTGACACGGCGGCGCATCAAGGCGCCTTGAGCGGCAAAGGACGGACGGTTGCGGTGTTGGGGACGGGCATCAACATCATTTTCCCACCGGAGAATGTGGAGTTGTTCGAGCGCATCGCCGACAACGGCGCCATCATCACGCAGTTTCCTTTCAATCGCAACGCGGACAAACAATCCTTCCCCATCCGCAACCGCATCGTGGCGGGCATGACGCTGGGCACGATTGTTGTTGAGGCGAACCTGACGAGCGGCGCGCTGATCACCGCGAACATGGCAGTGGAAAATGGCCGGCAGATATTCGCCGTGCCCGGCCGCATCGATTCGCCGCGCAGCAAAGGCTGTCACGAACTCATCAAGAAGGGAGCGAAGCTCTGTGAAGGCGCGGAGGACGTTTTGAGCGAGTTTGAATATCTCTTTCCCGCCAGCAATCGCCCACCGGGCGCGAGTGAAACCGGCGCGCTGCCTGCGCTCACGTTGTCCGAGAACGAACAGCGAGTCTATGACGCCCTGAGCAACGAGGAATCGAGCACCGACGAAGTGATCCGGCGCAGCGGCCTGCCCAGTTCCACGGTGTCCGTCGCGCTGCTCGGATTAGAGATGAAACGGTTGATCAAACAATTGCCGGGGAAGTTGTTTGTGCGAAATCAATGAATGATATTTCTTGTCGAAGTTCTTGCTCTTCCCAATGTCGCACAAGACTCCGCAGCAAACACGTGGACTTCTGATTCATTCCCTTTGGGCCAAGCCGGGCGACCGTGCCGACGATGCCCGCCATCATGCCCGGCAACACCGTTTCCAGCAGCAACAGCAACGCGCCGGCTACCAACAGCATGATGACGAGTTCCATGAACGCCATGATAACCGGCGCCAGGCGTGTCGCAAGAGCAATCGAGGGATGGCGCTGTTTACGGCGCCACTCACTTTTGTGCGGTCGCCATCCGGGTCTCATTAACACCCTGCTTTAGCGGGTGTTGGCGGCAAAGGTGACTGCGTAACCGCTTCAGCGGTTTTTCTCCGCATCGGAAACCGCTGAAGCGGTTGGTGAATCCTCGCTTCTCTTAACACCCCGCCAAAGCAGGGTGTTAAGGAAAGGACTGCAAACTCGGCGGTTTTCGACCGCGTTGCGTTGCTCAAATTGTAAGTTGAGCCTCAGTTTGAAGCAGCCACTAAACCCTTATTGACAGGCAAGAAAACCTGACTTACTACCAAATCATGAAAACAGGGATTAACCGCAAAGTGCGGACAAAGCTCCGTTAGATGCTATGGTTGCGCGGACTCAAAAGGCATCACCTTTCTGGCGATGGGTTCTGATTGTATCAGAGTTGCTGCTCGGCAGTTATCTGATCACGATGGAGCTTGCTGGCCGTCACGCACGGCAAGAGACGGGAGCGTTTGTCGTGGTTGGTATCTTGGCATTTGTCGCTTGGGTTTTTCTTTTCTTTGGCAGTCCATTTCTTGTCTCGTCGCAGCGGTGGCTCGCCATTCTCGGCTGGTGCATTGCTGTTACTGCGATATTGATTCCAGTCTTGTGAAGAATGACCACAAACCCGAAGCATAACAAAATCGGTCGAGTGAAGCGCCGCTTGATTGGCGGACTGCTTGTTGGAGTCGTCCTGAGCACTTGTGTGGGATGTCAGACTTTCAAATTGTCTGAAGCAGACTTTGAGAAGCAGCAGAGCGGCAAGATGGTTGATCGCGAAACGGGCGAAGCGGTCGAGGTTGTGGGCACGGCAGGTTACTACGGAGCCATGATTGGTGCAGTCGTGGCAGAAGCACTTGGCAAATGAAGTCGAACGCCTATACGATTGATGGAATGAAGCGACAATGGTTTGGCGGTCGCGCACGACTGACGTTAGCCTTCGTCTCCTATGCCAGTCTTTGAGATCATCTTGGCGGTCATCGGCCTCGCGATGGTTTCTCTGTCGCTTGTGCTTTACCAGACCCGAACACACGATAAAAAGTTTCTTTCACGATTTTGGCTGAGCAGACGATTGCTTACCCGCCGAGAGTATGCGCTGAATCGTATTGGCTTTACTATAGCACTGGGTGCCGTGTTCAGGATTTGGATAGATGTGGTCGCTCTTATCTCTTACCACAGATGAGAGCGATGGGAAAATGGCCAAATAAAATCGGTCGAATCGCTCGCGTTTTAACCAGCCAACGGCGACAACGGTTGTCTTTTCACCTTCCGCAGTTCCGCCTGTCGGCGCAAGAATTCATGTTGTTCCGGTTCCGGCAATTCCGGCTGGTTGGCGCGCTGGGTCAGCGCCGTCAATTGACGGTCGATGAACTGATTGCGCAGACGCAGCAAAATGTCTTTCAACTGCTGTTCGGGGTTCGGAATCTTGCGTTCGTCGGCCAAGGCTTCAGTGATCAAACTGCGTGCTTCTCCGCCTTCCACGTTCGTGAGCAGCACAGCCACGTTCTGCCAGGTGTCGTTGCGATGCGCCGCCAGCCTTTTTGACACCACCTGCCGGACGACTGCATGCGATACCCAATCCAGATTCAGATGCGCCGCCACCCAATCAATCTGTTCATCGGAAAGCAACAGCAGTTTCAACAACCAAAATTCCTGCAACGAAGGACGCGGCGCGGCTTCGTCGGCAGCCTGGGTTTCTTCCGGCTGGGCAGTGGCGGTCGTGGGACGCGACACCTTCTTAAACTCCGCCCGCACCGACTCGGGCGAAACAGCCAGACGCAAGGCGGTTTTCTGCGCGTATTTGTCCGTCAACACCAGGTTGTTCGTTTTGTGCACGGCTTCGGCCATGTGCTTTAGCACGGCGTGCCGCCCTTTGTCTGTCGCCACGTCGTTGCTTGCGCAAAGCTGGTTCAAATAAAAATCAAAAAAACCTTCGGCCTTGTCGATCAATTGTTGAAACGCCGTTCCCCCGGATTCCTTGATGAAACTGTCGGGATCATGCGGCGCCGGCACGGTGACAACGCGAATGGCCAGATCGGAGGCGAGCAGACTGTCCAGCGAACGAACGGCGGCCGCCTGGCCGGCGGTGTCGGAATCGAAGCAGAGCACCACCTCCTCAACGTAGCGTTTGAGAATGCGCGTGTGATCGGCGGTCAAGGCCGTACCCTGCGGCGCGACGATGTTCTTGATGCCGGCCATGAAGCAGGCGATGAGATCGAGCTGGCCTTCGCAGATGATGGCAAAGCCCGCGTCGAGGATGGCGCGCTTCGACTTGTCGAGGCCGAAGAAAACTTTTCCCTTGGTAAAGATCGGTGTCTCCGGCGAGTTCACATACTTGGCGGTTTTCTCATCGCCGGACAAGACCCGCCCGCTGAACCCGATGACCCGCCCCTGCTCGTCGCAGATCGGAAAAATCAAACGTCCGCGAAACCGGTCGTAATAATGCCGGAGGTCAGACGTCAGAGGTCGGAGGTCAGAAGTCGGAGTTTCGACGTCTGATCTCTGACTTCTGTTATCTGCCTTCTGGATTATCAGCCCGGACTTTTCAACTACGGTAAGGTCGTGGCCTTTGCTTTTCGCCCAGTTGACGGTGTCGTCCCACGCTTCGGGCGCGTAGCCGAGGCGAAAGAGTTTCACCGCTTCGTCGGAGACCCCGCGTTTGGCGAGATAATCGCGCGCGATTTGACCGGCGGCATCGTTGCCGAGCGCGGTCTGCCAGCGTTGGGTGATTTGTTCGTGGATTTGCAGCAGCGTTTCCTTGAGATGCTTTGATTGCTGCTGGCCGGGAGTCTTTTCAAAATCCAGCGGGATCTTGGCGCGTTCGGCCAGCCGCTTCACGGCCTCGGGAAAATCAATGCTCTCAAATTCCTTGACGAAGGTGAACACATCACCGCCCTTGTGGCAGCCGAAGCAATGAAAAATCTGTTTGTGCGGATTGACGTTGAAGCTGGGCGTTTTCTCGCGGTGAAACGGACAGAGCGCGACAAAGTTGGCGCCCGCGCGTTTGAGCGGCACGTAGGAACCGATCACGTCAACGATGTCACTGGCGGAACGGACTTGTTCGAGTGTCGCGGGGGAGAAAAAGCCAGACATTGAATCAAACGGTCATCCGACCGGAATCAATTCGTCACAGCGGATTGAATTCCTTGAGCTTGAATTTCCGGTTGCTCGGCGCGGTCGGCGTAATCAGCAGGAACTCGAGTTGCTTTTTCACAAAACTTCCCGAAAGCGAATTCTCAAAGACTTCATTTTGCAGGGCATTGAGGCCCGGAAAAAACTTGCTGCCATAAACGTCATTTTGAAACTTGTCATCCGCTGCGATTTCCTCCGCGGTGAACGAGCGCGCGTTGAGCAGCGCCAGCGCCATCATCAAGACGCAGGCAAACCGCACCATGCCCGCCGGCATCCCCAGGTAATATTCCGCGCCACCGAAAACATCACTCCCCACCAGCTTGCCTCCGATACTGTGCTTGATCATCATGAAGAAGAGTTTGATGACCACCGCGATGAGCAGGTACACGAACACGTAGGAGAACAACATGCCGGAGGAGGTGAACTGCGCGAACGTCTGGCCGAGCGGTTGATAAAGGAAAGCGCCGCCACAGATGATGGCGAGCCACTGGATCAAATCCACCAACTCTTGCGACATGCCACGCTTGCGACCCCGCAACACGCCGACGACCAGGACGGCCACGACCACGAGGTCGAACCAATTCACGGGAAATCTATGGTCCGCATTCATTTGTTTTTCCAGGGCTAGGCGCCTGATTCCTCCACGCCCATCGGACACGCTAAAGCGTGAACTCCAACGCCGCGCAAGGGCCGCTTTCGTTGGAGTTCAACCTTCAGGTTGTTCCTGTCTCCACCAAGAGGAATCGAGTGCATGGCCCAATATTTTTTGCTTCTGCGTTTCAACGGTGGCAATCCTAGTGGCTTCCCTTAAGATTGCCAGCTAGTTTTGCAAAAGTTTTGCGGCCCTTGGCCGCGTCCTTAAGGATTGGCCGCCAGCCAATAACGGATCGCCGTCGCCTGCGGATGTTGCGGGTTGATGGCCAGCACCCGCAAGTAATGTTGGCGCGCCCGCTGTTGCTGATTCAATTGTTGCGCATACAAATTGGCCAGCGACAAGTGCGCCCGGGCTTCGTCCGGATACGCCGCCAGCACCTTCTCCAGTTCCTGCGCGGCGTCCACCGGGTAGCCGGCTTCCTTGAGCGCGAGGGCAAAATTGTAACGCGCGTTCGCCGAATCGGGCGTGATGGCCAGCGCATTCTCATACGCGACGAGCGACTGGGGCAGGTCCTTCGCCTCAAATGCCGCCAAACCGAGATTGTATTGCGCCTCGAAAAACCCTGGGTCGGCCTTGATGGCCACGCCGTAGGCGGCCACGGCTGCCGCCGGACGATGATCGCGTTGCGCCTGCACGCCTTGCGCGAAAGCGGTCTCAGCTTCGCTGCGATCACCCGCCGCCGGTTTGGCCGGTGAATGATAAACGTAGCGGTTGAAAGCCGGCGGCGGGGCAGGTCCCGGCGCCGGCACCACTGAAGGCGGCGACGTTTCCGGTTTTGGGATGGCGGCGGTTTCAACCGGCTTTGTCGAAGGGGCACCGGGGGTTGCATTCAATGGCGTGACGTTGGGGGCGGACTTGGAATCGCGGCGAAACAGATTCGCCGGGTTTATCCGTTCAAGAAAACCCCGCTTCTCGATCCGCGGGTCCGACGTCGCGGTGGTGGCCGCTTTCGTGGTGGGGATCAATGCGGGTGCGGGTCGGGTTACAGGCGGCGGCGCAGCAACGACGTCCTGCGCCGGTTTTACAATCGGACCGTCCTGCACGCGAACCACTTCGACCGGTGTTTCCACCGGTTTGGGCGGTGGCGCCGCGTTGGCCACGAGCACCGGTGCGTTCGTTTTCGGTGGGTTGGGAGCGGGTGTTTGATTTGTGGTCGGCGCGGTCCTGGGCACATTGGTCTGCGCCGTGCGCGGCAGATTCTCCGCTGGCTTGGGCGCGGGATTTGTGTTCGCACTGATCGGCGCCGCCAGATTGATTGGGGCCGCCGGTCTGGCGGGTGCGAGCTGCTGTTCGAGCAACCGGGCGGTGGCGTTCACAGCCTCCCAATTCTGCGCGCGCGGTTTGAGCGCCAGATATTCACGATATTTTTGGAGGGCGACGGGCCGCGCATTTAGTGACTCCTGCGAGACGACGGCCAGGTTGAGCAGCGCGGGCCGGTAGTCTGGCGTCTGCTTCAAAGCCGCACTGAAATACTGCGCGGCTTCCTGCGGGCGGTTTTTTTGAGCATGAACGACGCCCAGCCCATTCAAGGCTTCCGCATTTTGTCCGCCGAGATGGAGCGCGCTGTTGAAACTTTTTTCCGCCGTGCCCAACTCGCGCGTTCGCAATTGGGCCGTGCCGAGTTTCAGCCAGCCGCCGGGCGAATTGGGTCGGCGCAAGGTGTAAGCGGTCAGTTCCGACCGGGCCGCCTTGTCCGCGTCCGCCTGATGTTGTTCGAGCAGCAGACAGCCGAGGTTGTAATGGGCTTCCACGAGGTCGTGATTCAACGCGAGCGTCTTCTGGTAGGCCAGCCGGGCATTGGTAGTCTGTCCGGCGCCGTGATAAGCCAGCCCGAGATAGTTCCAGGCCAGCGCATTCGTGCCGAGCAGCGACGTAGCCACCCTGAGTTCTTCAATGGCGGCGGAGAATTTCCCCTGTTCGATGAGTTTCTTGCCTTCCCACAACGCGCGCGGCCCGGGCGGCTTGCAGCCCAGGAGAAAAAGAATTCCGGAAACCATCAAGAAAAGATTCAAGCCGCGCACGCCCCGCTTTTTGTTGGTCAGCATCAAAGACGGTGGTAACATTCACACCAGAACGTGTCAAGAAACGCACCGGTCAACGCGGCCCAATTATGTTGGGCGTGGTGGGTGCTCTGTTTGAGCCTGCCGCTGAGGGCAGCCGAACAAGCGCCGGAAAAGGTTCCATCCGCGCCGAGCGCGCTCGTGTCGGCACGAGTCGTGATCGTCCAGGACCCGGAAGCCACCGATGCGTTTCGTCCCCGTCCGGAAAAAGTCCAAGCCCTCGTTGATCGGGCCATCACCAATCTGACGGGGAAAACGAGTGCCACCGCGGCCTGGCGCAGTCTGGTCTCCACGCAGGATGTCATTGGCATCAAGGTCTTCGCCGGCCCCGGCCCCAACAGCGGCACGCGCCCGGCCGTCGTGGCCGCCGTCGTGCAAGGTCTGTTGCAGAGCGGCCTCCCCGCCAGACAAATCATCGTCTGGGACAAACATTCGGAGGACTTGCGGCTCGCCGGATTCTTCGACCTGGCCGAGCGTTACGGCAT
This sequence comes from Verrucomicrobiota bacterium, assembly GCA_016200005.1. Taxonomy (NCBI): domain Bacteria; kingdom Pseudomonadati; phylum Verrucomicrobiota; species Verrucomicrobiota bacterium. The sequence continues at coordinate 71,085 of JACQFP010000077.1, forward strand.
TCGCGTGGCCGGCGGCGCGGACGCGGGCTACGATGAAAAAACTTTTTACGAGACCGCGTTCATCGGAAATCTGGTCTGGGGCGATCTGGAGTTCGGGAAAAAAGGCGACGGCATCGGGCGCAAATCATTTGTGTCCAAACTGGTCAGCCGCGAAATCACCAAAATCATCAATGTCACACCGCTGTTGAATCACAATAACGCCGGCGTGTCCGGCCATCTCTACAGCCTGGCGGTCGGCAGCGTGGATAACACGCTGCGCTTCGAGACGGACGATGAACGGCTGGCCGCCGCCGTGCCGGAGATTTATGCCCTGCGAATGCTCGGTGACCGCGTGGTGCTGAACATCACCGATGCTTTGATCTGCCAGTATCAAGGCGGCGAACGCGGCCTGCTGCATTACTCCGCCATCCTGAATCAACTCCGTTTCAGCCGCGACCCGGTGGCGCTGGATGTCCTTTCAATTCAGGAACTCGACCACCAGCGCGAGGCCGCCGGGGTTACCGCCGTCAAAAACAATCTGGAACTGTATCACAACGCCACCCTGCTGGAAATCGGCGTGAGTGATTTGCCCAAGATCAACGTGGAACGCTTGCGCTAGCAAGCCGCCGGCAGGCTCCGCATCAACCGTGTCGTTTTATGAGAATATTCTGTTGGTCCGCCCTCCCGACTGGCGCAATCGTCACGCCAGGCTGGGCGTGTGATATTTGTTCTGTTTTTGCCGCCACACACGCGCGAGGCGGGATCGGCAAAGGATTCTTTGGCGGCGTCGCCGGGCAATTCACCCATTTCGGCACATGGCAGGAGGAAGGAAGAAAAGTGCCGAACCCGGTCGGCCAGCAGCTTTACAGCCCGGTCTCGCGGATGGTTGCCGGTTACACTTCAACGAACGGTTCGGGCTGCAATTGATCGCGCCCGGCATCTGGCGCGGCTCGAACCCGGCGCGAACGCCGGGACGCAAATGGCTCGGCACGTCTTCCGACGCCGGCAAGACCTTGAGTGAAGTGCAGGCATTGACATGCGACGATGGCTCGCGCTTTACGGCGAGGATGCGACCAACATTTTCAGCGCCAACAACTACAAATACACGCTGACGATTAAGTGACGTCGGGTAAGGACGATTCCAATCGTTAGACAACGTCCCTTCGCGTTTTTCCGAAGAGGTTTGCTTAACCTTGAATTCAACTGCTACGCAACGAAACCCATTTTCACCCAATCCTGGAGTGGCCGTTTGCGCCGAGAAAGCGGAGAATTGGCCGGCGAGTTCCGCCGCCGCCGCCTGCTTCCCGACGAGGAAATCCACGACGCCCTGATTCTGGCGCAAACCGCTCTACCGGACTGGGCCATGACTCACACGGGGACTGGTTCAGGAGTGGGCCGGAGCTTGCAAGGTTTAACGGTGCGGGCGATGCGGGCTTCGAGTTCGTCACCGGCGGTTTCAAGATCAAAATGCGTTTGCAAGTCGAGCCACCAGCCGGGCCGCGTGCCGAAATAACGGGAGAGGCGCAAGGCGGTGTCCGCCGTGATCGAGCGCTGGCCGCGCACAATCTGGCTCACGCGCATGGGTGTGACGCCGATGGCGTCGGCCAGCGCGCTCTGGCTCAAGCCCAGCGGTTCAAGGAAGTCGTGCAACAGGATTTCGCCCGGATGCACCGGCGGGATTTTTTTGGTATTCATAGTTCAGTGGTAATCAACAATTTCAACATCGTGCGCGTCCTCGCCCTGCCAGCGGAAGCAAAGGCGCCACTGATCGTTGACGCGGATGCTGTGCTGTCCGGCGCGGTCGCTTTTCAAGGCTTCCAGGTGGTTGCCGGGCGGCAGCCGCAAATCACGCAACTCCCGCGAGCGGTCAAGCTGGGTGAGCTTGCGGAGCGCCACGCGCTCGATTTGTGGCGGCAAACCGTGGTCACGCCGCCGCTGCCACAACCGCTCAGTCTTCCGGCAGGCGAAACTGGCAATCACCGCGTCAAGTTATCGTTGCGCGATAATATGTCAAGCTGCGCGGTATTACGCGATGCGAACGGGAGCCAGGCGAACGCGTCGGTGTCAAGGGCGGCGACGCCGATCAAACCCCGTAGGAGACGAGGTGACGCGGCTCAATTCAGTTTCCGACCTCTGCTTTCTGCTTTCAACTTTCTGCTTTTCACCTGCCCCTTCTGCCTTTGAAACCAGCGGGAGCACCGGCGGCAGTTTGAAGGCGGATGGCCGCCGGGGCTGGGCTGCGTGAGATTGTCCGCAAGTTCCTTCGGTGAGGCGTGATTTTGAATTGGCAAACCGAGTCGGCGCGCTTAAATTCCCGCCATGAGTACGCTTGTGGAAATTGAGACGGCCCTGAAGGAATTGCCATTGCAAGAAGCGCAAAGCATTGCGCAGTGGCTGCAAAAATACCTGGACCAGCAAGGCCGTGCCAGGAACACCCCGGCCCCGCAAGTGTCAGTCACGCTGCCCGACTACGCGGCGCGCCGACGAAGGATTCTGGGCGACAAAATCCTGCCCAACATGGTCATGCTGGGGCGTGAACAGGAGCGCTGGTGAAAATCTACGCTGACACCAGCGTCCTTTTCTCCTTAGTCCACCACGAAAAGTAGTGGCTTGACCGGATCGTCCAGATTGGCCATGCGCTTTTCCAGTGAAGCCAGCGCCAGTCCATGTGTGCGGGCAAGATGCAGCAAGTAAGCATCCGTCCACTGCCGATGGCCCTGCATGGAACGCAAGCCAACTTCGGTGAACGGCGCATCATCGGGCAGGAAAACATGCCCATCGGCTGCGGTGAATTCGCGCAACTTCGCCTGTGCCTCCGCCATCGTCAGCCGGGGCGGTTGTTCCTCTTTGCGCTCGTTTCTCCACGGACGCGTCGCGAAACGCAGGAAGCCGCCTTGGGTCATCGGTGTCGTGTGAAAACGTTCCAACCTCTCCACGAAACTCCTCGCCGCTCCGTGCATCATGTGGTCGGCGAAGACCGACGCGATGATCACGTTCACATCCAGCAGTGCCTCAGTCGGCGTCGAGGGCATCGTCAATCTCCTCCTGAGTGATCGGACGTCCTGTGGCGGGAACAAGTGGCAGAAGCCGTTTGGGTTCGGATCGCTTCTTCAGGCGTTGCGCGAGATGGCGGAACAATGCCTCCTGTTGCGGTGACGGCAGCGCATCCACTGCCGCTTCGATCTCAACGAGCGTGCTCATGTTCGAAACGTTAGCATTGCCCGGGCATGAACTTCAAGTGCGCTTTCTCGCCGGAAACATCTTGATCACCTCACGTCGGCGAACAGCCTGCTTCGCGGGTCTGCACGTTCAACCGTGAGACCGGCTGTGGACCTACGGCTTGAACCCCCCTTGAATCGTGGCAGCCGAGGTGACGAGGCTTAAAACACAAGAAGTCGGCCGGAGCCATTCGATTCCGACTTAACGGCAAGGCGCAAATAGGCAAAGACGCAAGGGTGGAAAGGCGCGGCTTCGAGCGGGGCGCGGCTGTCCTCAGCCGCAGCGGGTACGCCAGCACGGAACGGTTCGAATTCGCGTCGGTTTGCAATCGGGCGGGCTGCGGCGGAGACCGCCGTGCGCCGTTGAAATTGCCTCGCCCCGTGAAATAATACCCGCCGCTTCTCCCAGACCCGCCGCGCGCGCTATTTCACGGGGCGAGCGTCTTTGCGCCTTGGCGTCTTGGCGTTGAATTCCGTCTGTAGTTTTTGAAAGTGGCTCTGACTTCCGACCTCTGCCCTCCGACCTCTGACCTCTGACCTCCGTCCTCAGTTTTCTGTTTTCTACTTTCTGCTTTTTGCTTTCTCCCTTCTGCCTTTGAAACCAGCGGGAGCACCGGCGGCAGCTTGATGGCGGATCAGGCGGCATCTTTGAACGGGCGGTGCAGGAGCAGGGAGAGCAGGAGGAAGACGCCAGCGGCGATGTCCAGCGCGCGCCAAGTGGAGCGCGGAAAATGAAACGATAGAACCGGGTTGAAAAGCAGGCCGATGGCAAAGTATGCCGGGGCGAACGACGGCCAGAGGCGACGACGACAAATCCAAAGCGCCCAGCAGCAAACGAGGAAAACCATCCACCGCGTAAAGGTGTAGTAGTTGTAGGGAAGCTGCGCCGTGGCGTAAAAAGCGAGAGCCGCAGCGAAGCAGCGCGCGATGATGAAAACGATGCGAACAGGTGGCGGCATAAGCATCTCATTTTTGGCAGAACGAGATTTTCCGCAACTCCTTTCGCTTTTCATTTCGCCGCTTTTTCTTAAACTTTGAGCATGTAAAAAGATTCACATGCTGTCCCCAGGACTGATGGTTTTGTGAGGTGAAAGGAATTGCCCTGGCGGAAAGGCTCTAACGGTGTGAGCGAAATGAATATAGCAAATTGCTTTTTGAAGTTGATTCCGCGAATCCAGCCGACCCCGGCTGAGATTGCGCTCGCACAACAGCATATCGCTACAATCAGGGTCCGACTGAACTCCACATTCAAGTTGAGCAAAGTTTTGGTTGGAGGCAGTTTTTCACGAGGCACACTCATCCGGGGAGCAAGCGACGTTGACCTTTTCGCTGTAATCGCCCGAAGCGAGGCAACATGGGGGAACAGATACGAAAGTTCAGAAACAATTCTTAACCACTTCAGGACTGAACTGGCTCGCCGGTTGCCGAATACACCTGTTGGCCGAGATGTTCACGCTGTAGTTGTGCCATTCTCGCAAGGACCAAGTGTGGATGTCGTCCCCGCTATTTTCGACCAGATGATCAATGGCCGGCCACAATACCTGATTCCAGATGGTGATGGTGAATGGATGCCGACCAGCCCGGAAAGGCATAATCTTTACATCCAGAATGCAAACGAGCGAAGCGGTGGAAAACTGAAGCGCGTAGCCCAAATTCTAAAGTTTTGGCGGCAGTGCAGTTCAACCCGGTTAGCGATGTCCTCGTTTCACATTGAAATGCTTTTGGCTTCAAGTGGAATTTGTATTGGCGTAAAGAGCTATGCTGCTTTCATAACGAGTGTGCTTCGCAATCTTGCCGAACGAGAATGTCGCGCGCTCCAAGACCCGGTTGGCATCGCCGGGCTAATTCCTTTGGTGAAGACAGAAAATCAGCTTGAAAACGCTCTCGCTTCTGTGAAATACGCTCGCAATCATGCCAACGAAGCTTGTGTGGCCGATTATGCCGGAGATTCAGATGAGGCGTGGCAGCGATGGAACACCGTGTTCAATGGAAATTTCCCGCGATGACTACTGATCTCCAAAAACTTCGCAAGATAATTGCCAAGTCGTTCCGCAAGGCAAAGCAGTGGTATCTGGCCTATCTTGTTTCCCAATTCGTGATTCTTCTCGCCGGTGTTGTTTCCATTTTTGTCGCAATCAGCCCAAACCTGAGTGCGATGATTGCCTTTTTGGGTGTCTTGGCGATTGAAGTTGTTCGCTGGAGGTCAGATTGCTGGAAGTCAGAAGGCGAATCAGTAAAACGGAAATGGGAAATCGCTGATGGTTTTGGAACCCCATTGGACTGCAAAGAAATTGCTGATTGGCTGGCAGCCAGAGCAAAAGGATTCCTCGATGATGTTGCTTCGGGGGAACTGTCGGGTTCGGATTTCGACAGCGTCCAACCACCCGGAGTTCGGCGTGCTTTGGAGAACACCGAAGAATCCGCATGGTGGAGCAAACACGAAAGCCGAATGATGGTTTCCTATCTCTCGGTCATTCTTGTCTGTGCCGTAGGCGTTGCGTTCGTCGCGCTAACAACCAGCATCGCGGCGCTCAAGTCTGGCAATGTGCAACAGAGCGGCGCAGTCGTGCAGAATGTTGGCGGGATTATCTGTTCGGTTTTGGTTTTTGTCTTTTCCATCAATTTGATTCGCCTGCTGACTGACTTTTGTGCTTTTGCGAGAAAGGCCGAAGAAGTTCTTGAGAAATGTAGCCAGTCGTTGAAGTCATCCAACATCAGTGAGCGCGAAGCCCTGTCGATTCTGCACGATTACCAGTCCGCACGAAACTCTGCCCCACTTTTGCCAACCTTTGTTTGGAAAAGACATGGCGATCATTGGCGCGAACAATGGTTGCATTTTCGGCCAAACAAAAAATGAGTGAGAAGAACGATTTTGCGTTAGTGCCGAGGCCGTCAAGCGCGGTTGAAAAAGCCGCGCCCGGCGAAAAGCGCATTTTGTCTGGCATGGTTGCGGACACGCTGGCGTTGAGAAAAGAGGCGGCACTTGCCGCCGAAAGATTCCGAATCGGGGAATACGAATGGCGCGAGCCGGATTACCGACAGATTCTCATTTGGGCCAAGGCCCTGACTTTGGAGCCGGAGGAAGTGATCCGGCGGTTGCTCGAGGGAAAAAATGGGACATCTCTATCGGACTGGATTGAAACGACGTTTGACGACGGAACGCTGCTAAGGTTGAACTGGGATTTCGATTTGCTGCCACTTGACAAGTTTGAGTGGGTTGATGGTTTGGCTCTGACCCACTTACGCTTTTCTCCGTCACTTGAAAAGAGGCCAGCCCTTTCGTTGCGTCTTCCGTCGTTAAGGTATTTGCAATGCCAGCAGCTTGGTCTAACCCGACTGGACCTTTCTGGTGTGCCGATGCTGGATTGGCTCTGGTGCAATGAGAACCGGCTCACGGCACTCGACCTTTCCAATCTGCCCAAGTTGACGGTCCTTTGGTGCGACGATAACCAACTCACTGAACTCGACCTTTCCCGCCTGCCCTTGTTGTATGAGCTTTCGTGCGCAGACAACCACCTCACGAAACTCGACCTTTCTGGCGTGCCGGTGCTGTCGCGGCTCTGGTGCAACCGCAATCGTTTCACCAAGCTCGACCTATCCAAAGTGCCTTTGCTTACGAGTCTTTGGTGCGAGAACAATCAGCTCACGGAACTGCGCCTTTCCGATCTGTCCAAATTGGAGGAGCTAAAATGCGAAGGCAACAAGCTCACGAAACTGGACTTTTCTGGACTGCGCATGTTGACGACGGTTAACTGCGCGTCCAACCAACTCGCTAAACTTTCTCTCTCCGATGTGCCGCTGTTGGCAGAGCTTCACTGCCAGAGCAATCAACTTACCAAGCTTCCTCTCCCTAGTGTGCCGATGTTGACAGAGCTCATGTGCTACGACAACCAACTTACGAAACTCGACCTTTCCGGTGCGCCCATGGTGAAGAATCTTTCGTGCGAGGCCGCGAGGGTCGTCCGATTAAGGTTCTCGATATTCGTTCCCTTCAAAACCTAGAAGAGTTGTGTTACGACGCGGGTCTCACACGCTTGATTCAACGTCCTGATCAAAACTTCTGAGCCATGAACAGAGAGCCTTGACTTCTTTTTGGCACCGAAACAAGCGGCTTGTCCACGCCGATTTTCGTCGTCGAGTTGGCCGCGCAACGGATGTGCGGTTGGAAATCAGATGGCGAACCGTTCCGCAAGTTGCTGAATCAAAACGCGGACATTCCCGCCGAGGCATCTCGCGTTCACGGTTACACGCGCGAAATTCTGGAGCGTGACGGCGAACCGGCGCATCAGGTTTATCGGGAGTTTGCCGAATACACGGGCGACCTGCCGCTCGTCTCTTTCAATCTGGAATACGATCTGGACGAAGTATTGAAGCCGGAGTGGAAGCGGCTGGGTATCGGCGCGATTGGCAGTCGCGGATTTTGCGCCCTGCGGCTCGCGCAACGGCTGCTCGATCCCGTGCCCGCCGGCAACTGCAAGCTGCAAACGCTGCGCCAGTATTATCGCCTGCCCGAACGCGGCGCGCACACGGCGCTGCGCGACGTGCAAACGGTCGCGGACCTGATGGCCCAGGTGCTTCGCCCCATTGCCGGGCATCGCGGTCTGGATACGTGGGAAAAGCTGGTCGAGTTTGCGGCGGAAGAATGGTTTCCGTCCCGCATCGCCTTCGGGAAACACAAAGGACGGTTGTTTCAAGAAGCCCGCAAGGATGCGGAATTGCGTCGCTGGCTCGATGGGCTGGCCGGTTCTTCCAACGCCCGCACTCGGAAAATGGGCCGTTGGTATTTGCGGCAACTGGAAATGGCGGCGGCGCAACCCGACACGGCTGTTTTTGCCGCGCCGGAAATTGAGAGTGGTAGCAAGCGAGTAAAGCCGTTGTCCGCAGCCGATGTTGCGGCGCTGGTCATTTACGTCAATCCAGAGTTGGAGCAACTCCGGCAACTCGTCGCTGGATCAAGGGCGCGTTTGGCGGAGTTGGAAGCCACGCGCACCAAGGAGAAATCGCGCGTTGACGCCGTGCAAGCTGTGCTATTCCGGCGGTTGCGCGAGCATTACCAGAAACGCGACCGGCTGCGGCTGGTTGTGGACTACCGGAAGAAGTATCTGGACTCTCTGATTCGCGGTGGCGAGGAGGAAGCAAAACAGGCTGAGGAAAATTACGAACGAGCCAAAACACAAAGCGACAAGGATTACGAAGAGACCGCAGCAGCCGTCGCCGAAAAGAAGCAACTCACTGCCGACGAGGAGGCCGAGTTGACGCGGCTTTGGAAGAAACTGGTAAAGTTGTACCATCCTGACCGCTTCGCTCACGAGCCGGACAAGTTGGAGACGTATCACAAGCTGACCGCCGCCATCAACCGGGCGAAGGACGCGGGTGACATTGCCACGCTGCGGGAAATCGCTGAAGACCCGCACGGATTCATTCTGCGTCAGGGCTGGTCGAGGCTGGATTTCAGCGAGGAAGTGGAGTTGACGCAGTTGCGGCGGCTTTACGAAACGCTGCAACTGGAAATCATCAACGTGATCGAATCTTTGAATCGGCTTCGCGAAAGCCCCGAATACGACCTTTGTCAACTCAGCGAGAAGAAGGCCGGCGTACTGGAAGAGCTGGCGTCGGAGAAAGCCAAGTTGCTTGAGAAGGAAACCGCAGAATTGGAGCAGCGGGCGAGTGAACTCGCGGAGGAGATCAAGGAATTGTCCGGGGAGTCGCCCGGTCGCATCAGTTAATGGGGCTGCCCAGCCTCAGCGGTTCCTGAAACCTCCACCCTTTCTCATTTTCCACTCCTGGACTTGGGGGTGTCCGAGAACTCCTCCATCTTGTGCTCCACGTCGTGACCGCGGCTGATCCAAAGCATCTCGCCGAAGTTGGGCAACGCCGGCTCGGTGCGAATGAGCTTCCATTGGCCGTTTGCATTGCGTTTCCAGGTCCAGGTCACGCGATCGCCATCGTGGCGTGGAATCCGGACGCGACCGTGATAGCCGAAGGGTTCATCCCAAACAATCGTCCCGCGAAAACGATTCCACGCCGTGAAACTGATCACGCCTTCCGCCGCACGTGAGGTGTCCCACTTGCGCACTTGCGCGACGACATACGGGACGACGGTGCGTCGATACCACCACAGCCAGGCACGGCGCACATATTCGGTGCTGTAACCGTTGCTATCGCGGTAATCCGGGTCGTAGAAAGACATGAGTTGGTCCAGATTCTTTGCCTCGAACGCTGTGATTAGTCCGCGAAAACTTTCCAGTACGGCTTCGGCCTCCTTCTCGCGTCCCTTCTGCACGCCGTCAAAGATGCGCCAGACTTCCTGCGTCGCTGGCAGGGATTCATCCGTCCAAGAAATTCTTTCGGTCCGGCTTCCGTCCTTCGTTACGATGGCCTGTTCGATGATCGGACTTTCCTCCATCGTGAACAATAAGTAGTCGGTGAAGTTCACGGTGCCTTCGAGAAGTTTTTTCGCGGTCGTCCGGGCAGTGACGGCGAACGTCCCGGCTTCAGTGCCAGAAATCGAATAGAAGTTTCCTTCAACTCCATCTTTCATCAATTCCCACTCCGGGAAAACCTTCGCGCCGGGAATGCGTTTCCAGACGCGATACGACTGCGCTTCCGTGTCTTTGTCCCATGACAGGCCCACGCTTCCGTTTCCGGTTTTGGCTGTGAGGCCAGTGACCCACCGTGGCAGTTCGACAGCGAACGGTTGTTTCTCGAACAGGTTCTCGCGCGATTGCATCACCGCGACCGCGTGACCGCATTTCAAGACACAAGCGCGGTTGTTGGCGGAACTATCGCCGCCATTTTCGGATGGTGGATAATATTTGTTGAGAAGCTGCCGATAGGCTTCCGGCGATGCGCCTTCGCCGGGTTGAATGATTTTCGCGAACTGTTTCACCATCGTTTCAGGCGTGCCGACCGGTAGCAAGGGAATGAAATAATATCGCCCGCCGGTATCGGGTATCATCTCCTTCATCAAGTGCGGCAGCCGCACGCCGTACGCACCGCGTTCGAGATGGCCCGCAGCCGTTTCGAGATCGAGGTCTTGCAACATTTCATCGTATTCATGCAGCGTTTTGCACTGCTTCATTTGATAGGCGACCTTCGCCTGTTTAAGAACATCCTCTTTGTTCGCGATCAACTTCTGTTCGATGATTTGCCGCAGCGTCGGGTAGATGACGTTGTCGAAGTGACGTTTGTCGGTGGATTCGCCGTGCCAGACATCTTGTGGTGGCTCAATCGAAAACACCGTCGCGCCCATGAGCGCTCCTTCGATGATGAATGCCCGATACAGCCGCGCATAATGATCCTCGTCCGTTTCCATTTCGGCTTCGACGCCGAACACGCCCGGCCGGATGAAATACGATTCGCCCTTGGTCCACCACCACCATTGCGGTTCCATGCCCCAATTCTCGCAATAGCCCGCCAGCCACAGCCCCCACGTCGCCGTTTGTGTGGCGTAATAGGACGGCGGAATGCATTCGTTCTGAGGCAAGACATAATCGCTGTAGGTGCGGAACACCTCTCTTAGCGGGCCAGATAATTGGTCGCAGCCGAGGTGGATCAAGTCCGTCTGAAATTGCAGCGAGAGATGTTTGCCGTGTCGCCCGCAGAGTTTCAGCAGCTCGGCGAGGTAACGCAAGTTTGCCGGCATCGCCATTGGCAGCTCGCCGTCGAGACGTTTGTAATATGCGTCGCGCCATTCTTTTTCCTCGAACATCATCGTGTCGAGATCCACGTCACCGCCGAACCGGCTGTAGTAAGCGCAGCGCCACTCCACAACTTGGATTGCTTTGATGCAGGAGAATTCTTTGAGCAACGTTTCGACCACCCACAGCGGCGTCGTCCATTCAACTTCGTCGCCGGCGACTTGCAGCACGATTGGAATGTTGTGGGGCTGCACCACACGCAACATTTTCCGCCAACCTTCCAATCGTCCTTTGATCTCCAAACCCGGCGGGTCCATCGTCACGGCGCAGTACGGTTTGATGTCGGCCGGCAAATTGCCCCAGCACTTCACCGTCAATTCGCCGGTGCCCGGTCCGTACAAAATGATGAGCGGATGCTCGCGGGAAATCAGGAGTTCGGGCGGCTTGCAACCGGGTGGCACTGCCGCCAGCGCGTCAACCTGCAGCCAGCTCAACAGCAACGCGACAATCCATACCCCTCGCCTGGGCCTCATGCAGAGGGTGCTCAAAAAGTGAAACAAGGGCGCGCTTGTTGCCGGATGCGTTGGCTGGATCATGGGTGGATTATCCCCAACATTGGCGGGGGTTCAATCGCATTTCGCCAAAAAAACCAACCGCTGTCTTTTCCACTACCCGCTAGAACTGGAGTTTCCCAAGGTGCCTCCGGACACTGGCCCGCTCGCGTAGCGCAGCCGTCCTGCCTGCGGGTTCGCGGGGCGTCCACGCCCCGTGGACCGGGCTTGGCCGCGAGACGCGGCCAGAACTTGCAGGCGGAGACGCCCGCACTACAGGGGCACTGTTCGAATCCGCACCGTTTTTGAATCGCACGCAACGCCTGATTGACGTTTCCTGTGACAAATGGTATCGACTGTTGGTCACCATTTGATTCAACCCGGAGTCGCTATGTGCGCTGAAATTCCTTCAAACACAGGCCGGCACAGTTTCTCAGCTTTTACGCTTATCGAACTGCTCGTCGTCATTGCCATCATCGCCATTCTGGCTGCTCTGCTCTTGCCGACGCTGGCCAAGGCGAAGCAAAAAGCCAAGACGATCAATTGTCTGAGCAACATGAAGCAATGGGGCATCGCCACGGTTCTTTATGAGGGAGATTACGAAGACCGGATACCCCTCTTTTGCGACGACTATCCGCCGACGGGCACGCTGCCCTTCTGGTTTAACAAGCTTTCGTCCTACGTCGCCCAGCAAAATAATAATTATGGCTGGGGCGCCGTCGATGGCGAAATCTACAGCTACAAAATCTTGAAATGTCCGGCGGGCAACTTCGGCCCGCCGCCATTCTGCACGCTCACACCGGCGCAGTTCGGCCTCTGGAATTGCTGGATTGGTTCAAACTTCGGCTTGGGGAACAATACCGTGAGTCTACTCGCCGCTCCATTCTTCTATGGCGGAAAAGTCCTCACCGGCGCCGACAGTCCGCCGTTGAAAGCGTCGAACGTCAGGAAACCCGCCGACGCGATGTTCTACATGGACTGCGTGGCGTTTTACCTCTATTCGCCGGGCGACCCGTCCTATCGCTTCACGCGCGATTCGGACGGCGACCGGCAGTTGGACGCGTGCGCGAATCAACCCGAATACGCCTACAGCTATGCCCGGCCCACAGTTCACAACCGCGGCGCCGATGTCACGCTGATGGATGGACATGTCGAGTGGGTGTCGTTCAAGAAGCTTTGGCAGGTGGACCGGGCGGGGAATGTCGTCCATTCGTTTTGGTATTTGAATGATTGAGCAACCAAGCGTTGCCTTGGGCGTCCGGCTTCAACACGATTCGTTATGCATTTTGCAAATGATGTTCGCCCGGAGCGCTTGAAGAATCGGGCATTTACCTTGATCGAACTCCTCGTCGTCATTGCGATCATTGCAATTCTGGCAGGGTTGTTGTTGCCCGCCGTCGCCAAAGCCAAGGCCAAAGCGCACGCCATCACCTGCGCGTCCAACATGAAGCAGTGGGCGACTGCGCTGGTGATGTATATGGGGGAGAACAACGACGCGATCCCGTACTTTGCCGAGGACTTTGCCGCCTACGACAAGCCGTATGTCTTCGACAGCCTCGCCCCCTACGTGGCGAAGGAAACCGGCTCGAACTACATTTACTCGTCCGTCTATACCTGGAACCTGCGCAAGTGTCCGCGTGGCAGTTATGGACGCGAACCCTTCTGCACCGCTCCGGATTCACAGATCTCCGCGAGCTCGTGGAATTGCTGGATTGGCATCAACTTTGGCGCCTACGGTACGCCATTGAGCGGGCCGTTCTACTATCGGGTTGGCCCGTCCGGGAAAGCGGCGCCTCTGAAAGCCAACCGTATCCGGAAACCGGCTGATGCTCTGATGTTCATGGACACTTCGTTTTATTACGTGTACTGCCCGGTGGAAGCCAATTACCGATTCACGGTCGATATGACTGGCGATGGAATGGCGGACAGTTTCGGTGCTTATCCGGGATGGCCCTTCAACCACGCCCGGCCAACCGTGCACAACAACGGGGCGAACGTCGCTCTGCTGGATGGCCACGTGGAGCGGGTGGCTTTCAAACAATTGTGGGACTTCCGCAGTGGGAAGGTCACGCACTCCTTTTGGTATCTGGAGGATTAGCTCTGACGGGCGCCAGTTGCAGGTGGTCGCCAGCGGGTAAAGGGGTTGATTGACGTTCCTGGTCGCAGGTGGTATTGGCTTCCTGACACTTCTTGATGCGAACCAGAGTCGTCATGCGTTTTAAAGCCGATCATTTTTCCAATTGGATTAAAGAGCGGGCGTTTACCCTCATCGAACTGCTTGTCGTCATCGCCATCATTGCGATTCTGGCCGGGTTGCTGTTGCCCGCACTGAGCAAGGCGAAGGCGAAAGCACTGACGATCAAGTGCAACAGCAACATGCACCAGATTTCCATCGGCTTTCACCTGTACGCGGACGACAATCGCGATTTCTATCCGGTTTATGAAGACTGGGGAACATCGGGTGGCAAGACTGGCGTGATGGCGCTCCACGGCGGACCGGTGCCGATTGAACGTCGGCCGTTGAACAAATATGTCCCGGCGGTCGAGACGTTTCATTGCCCGGCTGACAAGGGCGATTCGCTTTGGAAATCGCAATTCCCGAAAAACATCCGCAGTTGCTACGATGGTTGGGGCAACAGTTATCTCGTCGTCTGGGCGGTGGAAACACTGCGCATCAAACACGTGACCGGCGACTCGCTGGCAACTAAAGGCAGCCCGCAAGCCACTCCAATGAAAATCAGCGAGGTCGCACGCAGTCCCTCCAACAAGCTCGTCGCCGGCGACTGGCCCTGGTGGGCGGACCGCGACAAGAATGATCCGTGGAGCCAGTGGCACAACTGGAAAGGGCAATACCGTTTCAACGTGATGTTTGGCGATGGCCACACCGATTTTTTCCAGTTTCCGCTCCAGGCTTACCAGTGGAATTACGCCGGCCCGGCTCCCGATCCGACATTCACGTGGTGGTAGGGGCATCTGCTCGTGACCTGATTCGATATTCGCCTGCCTGAAGAATCAATCCGCGCTCTTACGTCAGGCGCTTTTGCGCGATGTCACTCCACGGGCCGGGGCCAAGCGGGCCGACGGCGCGCACGCGGAAGAAATACATCTCGCCGGGGTCCATGCCAGTGGCGGTGCAACGCGATTGCGCTCCCACATAGAATTGTTTCCACGGGCCCGTGGCACTGGGCGAACATTCCCCGAGTAGGCATTACGGCCTCGCACCGGGTCCCATTGCAAATCCGCCTCGCCTTCCAGATCGCCGCCGGTTGCGCTGAGATTCTGCGGCGCGGGCATCTCGCCTATCGGCGTGGGCGGCTGGCGCAAATGCCAGCCGCCGCTTAGCAACTCCGCTTCGTCGTTGGTTTCGCCTTCGGAAGCGCTGGCCAGTGCGCGGGCGGCTTCTTCCGCCGCCACACGCTCCACGTCGCGCTCCGTCAACTGCTGCTGGCCCAATTGGATCGTGGCGTTATAGGCATTGTTGCCGGTTTCCAGTGTATTCACCGCCGTGTCGAGCGCGGTCACCTTGGCCGCCAACGCCGCGAACACGGGATTGCCCGTCATGGCGGTGATGATTTCTCGCATCCGCGCGATGAAGTCCGGGATGTCCAGGAGCGAATGATCGAATTTTATTTTAGCCATTGGGCGCTCGCTCTGGATTAAGTGGCGCGGGTTTGCGCCGGGTCGCTGTACGGGCCGGGGCCGGCGGCGCCCACGGCGCGCACACGGAACCAATACAGCGTGCCGGAAGTCAACCCCTTGGCAGTGGCGCTGGATTTCTTGCCGACATAAAATTGCGTTCACGGCCCGCTTGCCGCGGCGGCTTGTTCTCCGATGTAAGTGTCGCGGCCATCCACAGGGTCCCACGTCAGGTCAACCTCACCTTCCTGGTCCCCGCCCGTCGCACTGAGATTTTGCGGCGCGGGCATCGGACCGACGACTGACGGCGTTCCGCGCAAATGCCAGCCCCCGCTCTGCAATTCAGACTCGACAGTGGTTTCACGCTCGGACGCCATCGCCAGCGCACGAGCCGCATCTTCCACGAGGACGCGCGCCGTATCCCGCTCCGCCAACTGTTGTCGCCCGAGTTGTACCGTGGCGTTATAGGTGCTGTTCTTGGTTTCCAAGTCAGCGATTAACGCATCGAATGGCCCAAACTTGGGACCGAGCGCGCCGAAGACGGGGGCCGCTTGCAGGGCCGTGCTGATTTCCTTCATTCGGATGATATAGGCCGCAGTGTCCAGCCGTGAGTGATCCAATTTGATTTTTGGCATATTATGTTTCCTTTCTTAAGCCGCCTCGGGCGGCTCAGTTCATGGTTTGGTTTGTTCTGCCACTGTGAACGGCTGGCAGCGGCGAGCATGGAACAGCCTTGCACTTGGTTGTCCGTGCTTAATGGTCAATACGGACGGAAGGGCACAATCTTTCAAAAGACTTTTGGAAAAATGATTTTGCGATGAAGCGGATGCTGGTCGCGATGGTGCAGACTCTGGTCGCGATAGTGCAGACGCCGGTTGCGATGGTGCGGACGCCAGCCGCAATGGTGCAGACACCGATTGCGATGGTGCGGACGCCGGGTGCAATGGTGCAAGCGGCGGTAGCAATGGTGCGAACGCCGGTTGCGATGGTGCGAACGCCGGTTGCGATGGTGCGGACGGTGGTTACAAGCCTGCAAACGCCGTTTGCACACTCACAAACCACAAAACAAAACTCACAAACGCCGTTTGCAGGTCGAGAAAGGCCATGGACAAATAGGAAAACGGTTCTTCGCTGTTGTCGGTGGAGCCTCAGAACTGGGGGAAGCGGAGCTTGCTGGCCACGAAGTAGAGCATGGTGATCAGGTGCGTGGTGGAACGATAGCCGCGCGCTTTGCGTTTGGTCGCGCTAAAGACGCTGTTAAGA
>JACQFP010000078.1 GCA_016200005.1 Verrucomicrobiota bacterium
TCCCCGCAGAGCCCTATCCTCCGCTGAAGCGAGGACACTTTGCGCCTCAGCAACGCACCCCTCAAGTAAAACAGCAGCGGCGCCCTCATCATTCCAGCTTTGCTCGCACAGCCCTCTCCAACT
This sequence comes from Verrucomicrobiota bacterium, assembly GCA_016200005.1. NCBI lineage: Bacteria > Pseudomonadati > Verrucomicrobiota > Verrucomicrobiota bacterium. The sequence goes on from JACQFP010000078.1 coordinate 124, forward strand.
TTGCTCGCACCACGACACGGTCGGCATAACCGAACCCGACACCACGATAAAACTCCAGGTCCGGCGGATCGTCCTTGTCCGGTGTGACGAGCAGATCGACTGGCAGAAGCGGACTGCCGTTGTGAATCAACACCGGGTCGGAAGGCTCCCAGTGGTCGCCATCCTCGCTCCAGCGCACCGAACAGACCCGGCGCACCTGGCCAGTGCGGGTGTTGCCGTGATCGGGCAGATGTTTCTTCACAATTTGAAAACTCTTGGTGGTGGTCACGAAGCGTTGGAGTCGCGGGCTCCACAATTGTCCCCACGAATCGCCATCGTAATAAACCGGATTGTTCGTGCCGGGCGTCCAGCGCCGGCCATCGCTGCTGTGATAGGTGTTGTTGCAGAATCCTTCGCGCAGCAAAACTCCTTTGAGGCAGACGAACTCGTTCCGCACTGGATTGTGCGCAATGGTGGCATAATGTGTCCAGGCGCCCGGCTCGCTCGTGAAGACGACTTCGCGTTCTTCGTAATGAACCCCGTCTCGCGTGACCGCGTGATGAATGTTCCAGCGCGACAGTTTCTTTGTCGGGTCGCCGGACTCGCCGTAGATGTCATGCCCACCCGTGTAGCCGTAAACTTCCCAGTTACCGTCGAGGCGCGGGACGCAACATTTGACTTCAAATCCGGGATCCTCGCACTCACCCAGGGGCCGGAGCGGGTTGGCACCGAACGTGAGCTTGCCCCAGACATCGGAAACGTCCTGTTCGTCCGTGAACAACAATTTTAACGGAGAAATCTGCGGGGGCTGTTGGTGGTAGGTTTTCTCGACCGGTGGCGGCGCGGGAAAAGCGCTTGCGACGGAGAGCAAGCTGTAAATCACCGCGCCGGACTGCCAGAAGGGAAACTGGGCGTTCATGGAATGGCTGATTGGTTACGGACTTGTTGTTTACGCGATCTTCCCAGTCGTGGGATTCCTGTCAAGGAACGCCGGCATCTGGCACCAAACAGAATCTGGAACTGCTCAACTTGTGTGACGCTTTGGAGAGCTTGGCATGGACTGAAGCGCGAATTAGATTGTCCCCATGCCAGTTTTCTACGAATGCCAGCGGTGCACGGCCTGCTGTCGCTGGCCGGGACAGGTGCGCTTGTCCGACGAGGAAATCGCGCGGCTGGCCGCGTTCAAGAATCTGACAGAGTTCGATTTCATCCAGCAATTTACCCGGCTCGCGAAAGATCGGCGCGGACTTTCTTTGCAGGAGAAGCCAGATGGCGAATGTATTTTCCTCGATGGCGACGATTGTTCTGTGCAGCCCGTTAAACCTCAGCAATGCCAAGCCTTTCCGAACCTCTGGAACTTTCCCGGCTTCGAAAAAGTCTGTCACGCCGTTCCGCGAATGGTCGGTGCGGAAGAATACGAACGGAGGGTCGCCAGTGTGACGACCCCGACAGCCTGAAGGCTGAACTCCAACACCGTGGAATTCAGTCCAGTCGCTGGCTAGGTTTCAACTCATGGCCGGCGAGAAATTCCTGCGCGGTCAGCCGGCGTCCACCTTCGAGTTGCAGTTTGAGAATCCGCAAGGCGCCACCACCGCACGCAACGATGATGCCCGATTTGTCGGCCAGCATAATTTCGCCAGGCCGACCTGGGCGCTCGACAACGTCCGCCTGCCAGATTTTGAGCAGGTGCGGTTTCGGTTGAGCGGCAAGATAAGTGAACGCTCCGGGCCACGGCGTGAAGGCCCGGATGCGATTCCAGAGTGTTCGCGCGGGCTGGGTCCAATCGAGGCGGCCGTTTTGTTTCGTTATCTTCGGAGCGTAGCTGACACCTTCGGCTGGCTGCGTTCGCGGTTTAATTTTTCCGGCGACGTAATCAGGAATCGTGCGGACCAGCAAATCCGCTCCTAGGTTCGCCAGCCGATCGTGAAGAGTTTCCGCGTCGTCGGTCGCAGCGATGGTTGTCGCCTGTTGGGTGAGAATGTCGCCGGTGTCCAAGCCGGCGTCCATTCTCATGATGGTGATGCCGGTTTCGGATTCGTCATGCAAAATCGCGGATTGAATCGGCGAGGCGCCGCGATATTTCGGCAGCAACGACGCGTGGACATTCAGGCAGCCAAAGCGCGGCAATTCCAGAATCGCGGGCGGCAGGATTTGGCCGTAAGCCGCGACGGTGATCAGGTCGGGTTGCAACTGCCGCAGTTCCTGAACGAACTTCTCGTCGCGGGCGCGGTGGGGTTGCAGAACGGGCACGCCGAGTCGCGCGGCCAGCACTTTTACCGGCGAGGGTTGCAACTTCAGATCACGACCCTTGGGACGGTCAGGTTGTGTGACGACCGCGATTGGTTTGAACTCCGGCCGTTGCGCCAGCGCCGCCAGGCTGGCGCAGGCAATTTCCGCGGTGCCCATGAAGATGATTCGCAGCGGTGACATTGGTCAGGGACCAAAGTAAAAGCGCAACACGCGGAAAGCGCGAATACTTTTTGCCGTTCACGGGCGCAACAGTCGTCGCGGCCGGGCCGGTCGGGCGGTGGCCGGGAGCGGCGCCACCAGCGCCGCGCCGGTCACCGTGCGTTTGCCGAGCGAGGTCGCGCACGCGGCACAAAGATATTCGTGTAACTCGCCATTCGGCAAAACGAGGAGCAACTTTTCCCGGACCGGTTGTGAGCGCCGGCATTTGGGACAATAGAGTTCGCTGGCAGTAAGTTCACCAAACTGTTGCGGCATGGGTATTCCTAGAGTTTGGCGATGATGCGCAAAATGTCGCTCAACACCTTGACGGGCTTTTGCGTCGAATCGACGTTGTGGACGAGTTTCTTCCCGTAGAAATCCAGCACGGGTTTCGTCTGAAGGTCGTAGGTTTTTTGGCGGTTGCGGATGATTTTCAAATTGGCGTCGTCGAGCCGGTTTTCGCGCAGCGCCCGGTGGTGGAGTCGCTTGATCAGCTTGTTGACATCCGGACAATGCAGATTAATCACCGCGCGCACCTTGACCGTGTCGGCCAGCATCTTGGCCTGCGCCAGATTGCGGGGAATGCCGTCCAAAACCATCGTGTCCGTGGCGGGGTTGAACTGGCCGGTCTGCGTCATGTTCTCGATGTGTTGCCGCCAGAGCCGGATGGTCGGCTCATCCGGCACGAGTTCGCCGCGACTGGAATACTCGATGAAGACACGGCCAATTTCACTTTCGACAGACATGTTGCGAAACACATCGCCGCAGGCGAAATGGAAGAAGTTGGGAATGGTGCCGAGGATTTTGCCCTGCGTTCCCTTCCCAGCGCCGGGTGCCCCGAACAATAGAATTGCGCGATACTTCATAGATTTGATTGCAATGCGTTTTGCTTCGCCGATTTTTTACTGATCGCGGCACTCGAACTGGCTGGGTGGCGTTTCGCAGTTTAAGCGTCCTTGTGTTTCAATTGGACTTGTTTGATTTCGATAAACGGGATCATGACTTCTTCGGAAGCCTGACCTTTGTCCACTTGAAAATGCATTTCGTTGGCGGCAATCCGGCTGATGCGCTGGCCGGTGAATTCGCCGCGCGAGGATTTGATCACCACCACCATGTCCTTCTCCGCGCCGCGTGGCACGACGCCAAAGAAGCCTGAGAATTTCGTTTCAAAAAAGCGCCGGTTGAAAATGAACTGGCCCCGTTCATAGACCACCGTAGGCGGCAGAGACGCCGCTGGTGCGGATGCGGGCGCGTTTCCATCCTGGGATGGAGCCGGGTGCGTTCCCGATCTTGCGATATGCAACCCGCCGGTGTCAGCCACGGGCGCTCCGCTCGCGGTTTCGGCGTATTCTTCAGGCGGCGCTTCCGGCAGCAATGCTTCTTCCTCGGCTTGCGTCAATTCTCCGCTTGGTTTCAATTGCATCGGCAGGGAAAGGAAAATGATTGGCCCGATGACAGGCGCCACGGCGGATACGCCGCACACCAACGCCACGGGTCGGGCACGGTAGTTGGAAATCTCAAACGCCGCGTAAAGGTTGCCCAGATAAAGAACAAACAGGATGAACAGGCCGATGCCTGACGAAAACAACGCGCCGATCAACGATCCGGCCACCGGACGTTCCAGCCGCGGCACTTCGTTGATGGTGATCGCCTTCCTTTGAATCTTCTCGTCCTGCGTCAACTCAATGAACGGTTCGACGAACTGGGCGGCCTTGGCGTTCTTCTTGCTGATTTCTTTCAGGTCGCTCTGCGAGAATTTGCTCCACGGGATTCGGTCCGAGTATTTGTTGTCGCCGAGCTTGATCACGACGCCGCTCTCGTCTGAGGAAACGAACTCGCCCGTCATCGTTTGTCCGTCCTTGAGTTGATAGGTCTCGGCCCGGGCGAAGTCACCGAGCAGACCGTATAACGACACGAGGGCCAAAATTGTAAAAAACCTGCGCACAGGCAATTCTCCTAACAAATGGCCGCAGGCAAAGGAAGTAAATTCACGCTACGCGCTTCCATGAATGTTGCGGCTCAACTGTTCCACCAAGTCCTCCACCGTCCAGGCGCTGTGCTCATCGCTGAGACGATCGGCAGAAACGCCGTGCTGCCACACGCCGTAGCGGATGGTTTTCAGGGCGTCACTTTGCAAAGCCGGTTGAGCGATCAACCCACCCAAATACCCGGCCAACACGTCGCCGCTGCCGCCTTGCGCCAGATAAGGATTGCCCGATGAATTGATGAAAATCTCCCCGGCACTTCGACCGACGAGCGATTGATGTCCTTTCAGTACCACCCAACAATCTCCGAATCGTTTCGAGATTTCGCGCAATGTGTTCGGGCGATTGGATTGGACCTGTTTCGAATCAGCCTTCAACAACCTTGCGGCCTCGCCCGGGTGCGGCGTGATGACACGGACGGCGTTTTTGGGCACTGTTGAATTCACCGGCAGCCAGTCCAGCGCGCTCGCGTCAACCACCATCGGCAGCGGCGAATCTTTCCAAAGCCGGCGCAACGTAATTTTCAATTCGTCCGGCACTTCGGCGGCGGCCAGGCCCGGACCAAACAAGATCGCGCTCGCCGTCGCGGGCAATCGAGGTTCAGGTTGCCACGTGGAAACCATGACGGCTTGCAGTTGGGCGGCGACGGGTTGATAAACGGTTTCCGAAGTTAACAGCGTGATCAAGCCGGGCTGGGCGCGTTGCGCGCCGCGCGCCGCCAGCACCGCCGCACCATGAAAACCGCGGCTGCCCGCGATGATGACTAAATGACCGCACGTTCCCTTGTGGCCCGCTGCCGGTCGCGGCGGCGGATAACCGGTGAAATCATCGGGCAATGTCCAGTTCAACTCACTCATGTGCGGACACGCAACCAAACCAATATCCGGCGCAACTTCGAGCCGACCGACCACCGACCACGCTTGTTGCACAAGCAACCCACGTTTGGGCGCACCGAGCGTCAGCGTGATCGAGGCTTGAATCGCCCCGCCAAACACTTCGCCCGTGTCCGCGTCCAGACCGGAAGGAACATCCACCGCGAGAATCGGTGCTCCAGCCGCGTTGACGAAATCGATGAGTTTGATCCAATGTTCATCCAGCGGCCGATTCAGACCGATCCCGAACAACGCATCAACGATCAGCGCCGGACGGTGTTTCAGTAACGACTTCAATTCGACCAGCGCCGCTGCTGGATCAGTCACGTTCAACAAAGGAACCTCGCGCCCGGCTAGATGCTCCTGGGCCAGACGCGCGTCGTCGCCGTTGTGACCTTTGCCCGCCAGAATAAGAATCGTTTCGCCGGGATGAGTGAGTTGCAGCGCGCGCCGGGCGACGAGTTGGCCGACGCGGCGAATCACCTCCGCCTCGGTCTGGCCGGTGGCCCAGGTGGCTTGCTCCCACTCGCGCATCTGCGCAACACTCAGGACGGGGACGGACATGCCGCGAAGTTAAGGCGAAGCAAATGAAACCTTCAATCCCGAAGTGCCGATTGAGGTTTCCGCCAAAAGACTTTCGGATCACTGAAACAAGAATGGGCGTGGCCACGCTCGCGAGCCGCACGAGGAAATACTGCCTCAGGAGGCGGCGAAGAACAACAGGGTTAAACCGGGGCTTTCCATCGCGCCTGCCTTGTGCTAAAAAGAAACCATGAAAGCGATCAACGAAGGTTTGCTGCAAACCGCCACCCAAAAACTGGTCGCGGAATTTCAGCCGGAGCAAATCTGGCTCTTTGGTTCGTACGCTTGGGGCGTGCCCACCGAAGACAGCGACGTGGATTTGATGGTGATCGTTCCCCGCAGCGACGAACGCAGTATCAAACGAATGCAGCGCGCTCATCGCTGTCTGCGCGGGATTGGTTTCGCAAAGGACGTGCTCGTTCCCACGCGCGCCCAGGTGGATCGTTACAAACACCTGCGCGCCTCCCTCTTTCACCAGGTTCTCGCCAAAGGCCGAAAACTTTATGGATGAGGCCACCACGGACCTCGTCCGCGACTGGCTGACGCGCGCGAGCCACGACTTGCAGGCCGCGCGAATCCTGGCAACGGCGGACAATCCACTCCTGGATGCGGCCATTTACCATTGCCAGCAAGCTGCGGAGAAAGCGGTCAAGGCCTGGCTGCAATCGAAGGACGATCCGTTTCCCAAAACGCACGACATCGAGGAGTTGGCGGAACAGGCCGCTAAACTGAATCCCGACTTTCAACAACTCGTAAAGCCGGCGGCCGTCTTGACGCCTTACGCCTCCGCGTTTCGCTATCCCGGCGGCGCGGACGAACCGATGCCCACGCGCGAAGAATTCGACGAAGCCCTGCAACACGCCCAAGCCATTTACGATTTCGTGCTGAATCTGCTTCCGGCGGAAGCGCGACCATGAAACGTCAACGGACAAAATATACGAAAGCCGATCAATGGTTCATGGTTTAGTCTCCACGTTTCTCCAGCACACGCTCGATGCGGCGGTCGGGAACGAGCCACAGCAGGGCGACGAACACATACAAGCCGCTCGCAATCCACGGACTCACGAACGCGAGCGGGATGGCGATGAGATAGAGCGCCGGAGAGAGCTTACCTTTCCAATCGCTGCCGATGGCGGACGCGAGCAGGGAGTCGCGGCCCTGCTGCGCGATGATGGTCCGTTGCAGAATGTAATAAGCAATGGCCGCCATCAGCAGCACCACGCCATAGACGGACGTGGGCGTGGGCGCGAGGTGGTTCTCGCCCATCCATCCCGTCGTGAAGGGAAAAAGCGACAGCCAGAAGAGCAGGTGCAGGTTCGCCCACAGGATGCCGCCGCTGACGTGTTTGGTGGAATGGAACATGTGGTGATGGTTGTTCCAATAGATGCCGACGTAGATGAAACTCAAAACGTAGCTCAATAGCACCGGCAGCAACGGTTTCAGGTTGGCGAGTTCATCCGGGTGCGGCATTTGTTCAGTCGGCTGCGGCACCTTCAATTCCAGCACCATGATGGTGATGATGATGGCAATGACACCATCACTGAACGCTTCGAGGCGGTTCTTTTGCATGAGCCACCAATATCAAAACAGGCGGCGACTGTCTCCTGTCTTTGCGTCCGAAAACGCCTCTCAACTCTCAACCAACGACCCTCAACCGCTTCTTAACCGCTGATAAACGCCGATGAACGCTGATTGAAAGGGCTGAAGGCCGACAGATGATAACCCAGGGCAAGCGAGATGAAGTCTGCGCCGCCCTGGGTAAACCATCAACGATTCAAACCAATGCCCTTTGAATGCGCCGCAACAAACGAATTTCATTCTTGCGGGCAAGCTCATGCTCCCAGATTCGCAACACACGCCAGTCTCTTTTCCGCAAAGTGCGAGACACGGAAAGGTCACGGGTTTTGTTTCGAATCATCTTAGCCCGCCAGTAAGTTTGATTGCTTCGTGGTGGCTTGGAATGTTTCAAGCAGCCGTGCCAAAAGCAGCCGTCCACAAAAACTGCCAGCCTAGCTTCACGGAACACGAAGTCTGGTTTTCCAATGAGAGGCCAGCACCGACGCCAACCGGAGATGCGCGCTTTGCGGAATAGGCGAACGAGTGTCAGTTCCGTGTCCTTGTTGCCGCTCGAACGAATCCGCGACATCACGTCGGAACGCTTTCGGATGGAAAACACGTCGGCCATTTGCTGTAAAGGTCACTTCATCTCAACGATTTCACCATCGTCAACCCACTTAACGTATGCGGCGCGGTCGTAGCCCGCCGATTCGAGCAGACTAGCGTGTGCATCTCGCAACTCGGCTTTGAGTTCGGGATTTGCGGCGAGTTCCTCGTCAATGTCGCAAATTATAGAAACCAATTCGGCAAGCTTGACCGCGCACTCACGCTCGTCGGGATACTTCTTTGCGGGCAGGCTTAGTTTTGTCATTCCGCTCTCATCCACAGGTGGGGCGATGTTTGGCCTTAGTGCGAACGCGAGTGAAAGCATGATTGCTCCCTTATCTTTGTTTATGCAGTGCCGAAAACTCTTGCGCATAACAATTGTCCACTGAGGCTTAGCTCTTTGGCACAGCGCCAACAGCCACTTTCCAAGCGCAACGCTAAACAGTTGCACCAGGTGATCCTCATTCAGTGCCGACAGGTTAAGTGAAGTCGCGGCACTCCGAAAAGCTTCTTCAGGCAGGAACTTCCTAATTTGGTCGGCAAAGTCTTTGTGCTTGGTAAAATTGTCACGGGTCGGACCGCACAGGGTTTGCAGGCCTTCCGGGTGAACGACTGCGGGTTCAACCATCGTAGTAATAAAAAGCAGCCACTCGGTTTTCTGGTGTTCGAATTGGTAGGAGAGAAGCCGATACAAAGCGTCGTAGTATTCGGTCGGGGCTTTGGCAGTATTTGGAAACATCGAACCACATAGGTCGAGATTCACGACGTGATACGGTCCGTATTCCTTCAAGTATCGGAGTGCCTGCGATTCAGGCAAAGCGATAGATTCAAAGCGGTCCTGTAAGACGCGCGAATTTGTTGCCACACGCAGCAGGGAAGTTACGGCATTGTTAGCGACGTGAACGCGCGTTCCCTTCTGATCCGAGCCTTGGCTTTCGTTGAAACCAAGATATCGAATGAAACAATTCAACTCGTTCACATCGCGCCAAAGGGCGCGAACATCAAGCAGGTCTTCGCCAGGGATTACGAGACACCGGAGCGGGCGATCCAAGCCTACGTTTGCGGGCAAATCAAACTTAACCCCGGCGCTGGAGGTTTCATCAAGCGACCATTCACCTTCATCCTGCTGTAGCTGTTGTCGCCAATAGCGCTTAATCATTCGCGCTGTCAGCTCGTTCCACTGAAAACGCCGGATGTATTCTTTTTTCACCCGATGCCACGGAAGAAACTTGTCCCGCGGCGGCTCTGTATGTGCAGGCAGCTCGTCCTGTATGATGTCATCAGCAAAGTCAGACCCTTCGGAACTCATGCGCTAACCTTCCAGTAAAACGATCTCGAGAATGTCGCGAACAAGTTTTTCCTGCTCATCGAACGACAGCCTTTCAAGCAATCCCCATCCGTGCAGAAGCTGAACAACAGCGACGGCTTTCTTTTCAGCCAGTTTTCGCCTCTCGCCTTCCGCTGAAGTGGTGTATTTCGCTGGAGACGGCGGAAGCACTACATTTTTCCTGAGAGCGATCATGCCTTCGCTGCGTAGCTTTCGCGCTTCTGATTGCTTGGCCGGTTCAAGCAAAACAACTTCAGGAACGTCCTCCACCCCACGTGCTTTCAAAGCTGCTTCGACCTTTTCCTCAACTTTTTCCCGGACTCTCTTTCCCTGCGTCACAAGTTTGTGTGATCGTACGTCGCTGCCAATTTCTTTGTGGCGGTTGGCAAGTTGTCTCAGCGCAGAGTGCAGCCATTTGACGAGATATTGGTAGTGTGGATGCGCGTAGTTAAAAGATTCGCGGTCGATGTTTATTGCCCCGTCCAGACCTTCGCGCACAAAAATCTCTGCGGTGATTTGCCGGGTGCGCGTTTGCTCTGACACTTGGTATCCCATGAATGTCCTATCAAAAAGCGCACCCGAGGCATTGCCGACGCGCAGGATTACCCCTTGATGCTGCTTCGGAATAATTCGGGGTGACCAAAAAAGATACGCTTCAAACACCAATGGTCCGCCGCTCATTTCCACGTGCTTCTTCTCAAACTTCTGGGAGTCATGACCTATGAACAACAATGGGTTTTTTACAGCGGTCTTTGTCTTCGGGAGGTTTCGATAGAGAATCGGGCGAAACAACTGCACGCCGTCAATAAACACGTCGAACCTTTCTCCCGGAGCACCGTTGGGAGTTTTGAGTCGCAGGGCCTTTCGCGGGGTTTCACCATTTTCAAGTTTGAGTTTTTTAGCCTGTCCACGCGCACGGTTTTCGATTTCAAAGAACACAAATTCCTCGTCGCCAGCTAAATCAAACGGATGCCCTTCAAGATATTCGAGTGGCGCAGAAACAGAGAGTGTCCAGAGCGTCTGCAGATATCGATCCAAGAAAATATCCAGGTCAACTGACTCGGTTTCCACGGCGGCATCACGCACAGCGTTTACAAACTTTTCAAAACGCTCTCGCGGCTGATCGTTTTCGTCCCACGGCAATTGTGGTTGCACTTCGAGCAGTTCCTCCTGCTTCGGCTTCATGCGACCGATGTGCCAAGCCGGCGGCTTTGTCTTTTCGACTTCGGCCTCCGCCTTCTCATAGTCAATCTTCGTCCAAAGGTCATCACTTGCCAGTTCGGCGCGCGTGCGCGGAAGCAGATCGAGCAATTTGACTTCTGTCCCGTGAGAATTCCGGTCGGTCGCACGTTCGCGCCAAATGCGTGCGTGTCCCGTTTCGATTTCGCGCCGCCCGCCTTCCTTTAGTGGAAGCAATTTTTGCTGCCCGCCGACTGAGCCAAGCGTGATGTCCGCAATTGTCCGGTGGGTGTCGCCCTTTGTTTTTGTGATGATGAGAAAATGTCGCGTAAACTGCGCAACAGAGAAAAGACCGATGCCGAGCTTCCCAATCAGTTGACGCCCGCCTGGGCTGCGGTTTTCGTCAGTCTTGGCCGTGACACCTAGCTCCTTGCCTTCTTCACTCCGTTTCACGCTGCCACCGATATGTTTGATGAGGTGCTCTAACACTTCGGGAGATAGGCCAAGCCCGTTATCACGGATGGAAATTTGCGCGAATCGCGGTGCATCAGTCAGTATGACTACCTCTGCCGAATCCGCGTCGTATGCGTTAGAGATTAGTTCGCGCAAAGCCGAAGAAGGCTGTCGATAAATGCCGTCTGTGATGCGAGCCAGCACGCGCTCGTCGGTGGCAAGCATTGTCTCCACCGGCATTCGTGACTTCTCTGACGCGCGAATTTGCTCCGCGAGTGGCTGCTCTACCGGGGTGGTTTTGGATTTAGCCATGCAGGCAGACAGGAATGTCGGCCAACTCGGCAAGTACGGATAGAACTGCTTTCGCAAGCGGAGGCGGCACAGCGTTGGTCACTTGTTCCATCTGATTGGCGAAAGAACCATAAACTCGGAAACTGTCCGGGAATCCCTGAAGTCTGGCAGCTTCTCGCACGGTTATGCTGCGCGGTTCTTTGAAGTGTGCAGGCGGCGCTCGGTGGCCGGAAAAAAGCGTGTTCGAAAGGCGAGTCGGATGCAGGCGGCGGTATGACATCGGGCCAGTGCCTGGGTCAATGGCCGCAATCTTCTTCATCACTCGCTCAGAGTGCCGCATGGCGAAATGATTGGCAACGCCACCGTAATCTTTGTCATCGTCGTAGTCGTCGGGACGGACTTTGGGATCGGACAATCCATTCAGCGTTTCCCTTGCGCCAACGGGATCGGTCTTGAATTCCTCCAGTCGCTCCAAAACGACATGCTCATCGATGGGCTGCTTGGTCACTAAAAAGAATGCGCGTCTCCGTTTCTGTGACACTCCAAATTCCGATGCGTCGAGAACGATGTGCGTGATGTGAAACTCGCCCTGCTGAATTATTTGCTCAAATTTCCGAATTCGATCACTGTGCTTGTCTGCGAGTAACATCGAGACGTTTTCGATCAGTGCACAGTCAGGCTGTAGCTTTGAGACAGCGCGCGCAACGGCAACCAGCACCTGATTGCGCGGGTCTGCGGGATCGCGAGAACCGGCAGCGGAGAAACCCTGACATGGCGGCCCTGAAAGAATTATCGTTGGCTGGTTTGCAGCTTTGAATGGTTCTAATAACTTTGCGCATTCCGCGAGAATTGTTTTGGAACGAACGCTTCCTTCCAAAGCTTTGGTGGCAGGGAAGTTTTTGGAGAACGTCTTGAGAGCGCTTGAATTGACGTCCACGCCGGCGACGATTTGCACACCTAGTTTCTTGGCGGCCAGAGACAGCCCACCCAAACCGCAGCACAAATCAACCGCACCCGGCGCAGTGGGCGGGGTGCATTGGACGGCGAGGCTTTGTTCCGAACGGTTAGACGGTCGGTTCGTGCCATTGATTGCCTGTTCGGTCGTTGAAATCACTTGGTTGCCTTTCAGACTGTTACACGCAAGCCAGTTTCATTGCCATCATTTTCAAATGCGCAAAGTTGGCTAGAATTTCAAGGTTTTCACGCGAAACATTCAACTCCTCACCCCCAGCCGCTCTTCGTTCAAAGCGTATGGCCTGGGCTATTATCTGTCGGGTTGTCAGCCCTGTGAATCAGCGTTCATCCGCGTCAATCAGCGGTTCAGAAGCGGTTGAGGGCCGTTGGTTGAGAGTTGAGAGGGGAGCAGAGCACTTCATCGGAGGTCCTCACCCCAGTCCGGCTCCCATCCGATTGGCAAGGGTAGCGGTCGCCTCGTTTCACTTCGCATACAGCTTCGCCACGTAGCTGCCGTAACCGTTGTAAGGCTGCGTCCGGACGCGGTCGCCGCTGTCGATCATGCGTTCCGTCGCCTGTGACCAGCGCGGGTGCGGCACGGCGGGGTTGACATTGGATTCAAACGGATACTCGTCCGGCGCGAGCGTTTCCCACAAGGTCGCCGGTTGCTGCGTGACGAACTCGATCTTCACAATCGACTTGATGCTCTTGTAGCCGTATTTCCACGGCACGATGATGCGGATGGGTGCGCCATGCTGCTTGGGCAACGGCTTGCCGTAAATGCCGGTGACCAACATCGTCAGCGGATTCATCGCTTCATCCAGCCGGAGGCCCTCGGTATAAGGCAGCGGATAACCTTGCTGAATCAGCCTGGCCCAGCCCGGCGCTTGATCGGGACGATTGAAAGTCTGCCATCGAATAAATTTGGCTTCCGGTTTGGGAGAAACTTTTTCGATGAGTTTGCTGAGCGGAAAACCGGTCCAAGGAACAATCATGCCCCACGCTTCCACACAACGAAAGCGATAGACCCGCTCTTCCATCGGCATCGTCACAATCAATTCCTGAACGTCGAGCGTCATCGGTTTTTCAACAAGGCCACTGATTTCGACCGGCCACGGCGCGGTGACGAATTTGTCCACGAGTTGGCGCACGCGGTCCTTGGTCGTGGAGAATTCGTAGAAGTTGTTGTACGTGCCCGCGATCTTTTCATTCGTCAACGGCCAGCCGGGATTGAACTCCGGGTTGCGCGGGTAAGGGTATTTGCCGGGGGACACTGGCGAGCCGGACGGTTTCGGCTCCGGTGTCGCGGTGGCGGCAGCAGGTGGATTCGCCGCTTCTTTCGAACAACCGAGGAGCGGCAACGACATCAAGCCGGCGCTCGTGACTCCCATCTGCTTGAGGAAGCGGCGGCGATTCAGGAACACGGATTCCGGCGTAACGTGCCGCTCTGGAATAAACCAATCCGGACGACGAATGATATTGAACATGGGATCAAGTTGCTTCAACGTGGTTCATATTTCATCATCACAATCACAAACACAAATGGAAAAAATTTTCCGCTTATGCAAATAAAAATCCCGCTTGCTTCGATGACCTGCCTGGCCGTTGGATTCATCTCGATGACATTGACTGCCGCCGAGCCGGGTGGTTCCTCAGGAGGCGAGTTGCTCAAACAACCAGGACTCGTGACCAAGGAATTCATTTACGAACAAGCGCCCTTCCCGGAATGTCACGCCTCGACCATTGCCGAAACGAAAGGCGGACTCGTGGCCGCGTGGTTCGGCGGCACAGGCGAGAAAAATCCGGACGTGGGCATCTGGGTCGCGCGGCACGAGGGCGGCAAATGGACGCCGCCGGTCGAAGCCGCCAACGGCGTGCAAAGCCCGACGCAACGCTTCGCGTGTTGGAATCCTGCGCTGTTCCAGCCCAAGAGCGGGCCATTGCTGTTGTTCTACAAGGTTGGTCCGAATCCGCGCGACTGGTGGGGCATGTTGAAAACATCGAGTGATGACGGCAAAACGTGGTCGGAGGCGCGGCGCTTGCCGGAAGGTATTCTCGGTCCGATCAAGAACAAGCCAATCCAACTCGCCAACGGTGATCTGCTTTCTCCCAGCAGCACGGAAGACAATGGCTGGCACGTCCACTTGGAACGCTCCAGTGACTTGGGCAAGACCTGGCAGAAGAGCGTGCCGGTCAACGGGCCGTTCGGCGTGATCCAACCCACCATTCTCACTCACACGGATGGACGCCTGCAAATCCTCTGTCGCAGTCAGCAAAGGAAAATTGTCGAGAGCTGGTCCTCCGACGATGGCAAAACCTGGAGCGAACTGGCTGCGACCGCATTGCCCAATCCGAATTCCGGCATCGACGCGGTGACGTTGTCCGATGGCCGTCATTTGCTGGTCTATAATCACACTTCGAGAGGCCGCTCGCCCGTGAACGTCGCGGTTTCCAAGGACGGCAAAGACTGGAAGGCGGCATTGGTTCTGGAAGATCAACCGGGCGAATACTCCTACCCTGCTGTGATTCAAACTGCGGATGGACTCGTTCATATCACTTACACCTGGAAACGTGTCAAGGTCAGACATGTCATCGTCGATCCCGCCAAACTTTCGCTGCGGGACCTGTCGGACGGTGCCTGGCCCCGCTGAATTCTTGAACAGAAAAGTTGCCTTCAGCGTCTTTACGCGTAACTTGCCACGGCCTTCAGCCGTTAGAACATTGTCATGAGGATAAAGAAAATCTTGTTTCGAAACACCACAATGGGTTTCGTGTTGCTGGCGTTACTGACTTTTCCAGTCACGGCGAGGAATGATTCGGCGAAGGAAAAACCGGAAAAGGCCGCAGGCACCGTCGAGAATTTCCGGCTGCTCGATCACCAGGGCAAGTCGCACGAACTTTATCGCCAGACCCAGGCGCCGGTTGTGGTGCTGGTCGTGGCGGGGAATGGTTGCCCGATCGTCCGGCAAAGCATCGCGACGATCAAAGCGTTGCGCGACCGGTTCGCCGACAAAAAGGTGGTGTTCTGGCTGCTCGACCCCAACTCGCAGGATGATCAGGCCAGCAGCGTGGAGGAAGCCAAGGAGTTCAGCATTGATCTGCCCATCCTGATGGACAAGAACCAGCTCGTCGCCCGGTCATTGACCGCGAACCGGACGGCGGAAGCCATTGCCATCAGCACCAAGGATTGGAAAATCTTTTATCGCGGCGCCATTGATGATCGGCTCGGTTACGGCACGCAAAAAGTCAAGCCGCCCAAAACCTACCTGGCGAATGCGCTGGAAAACTTTCTGGCCGGCAAAAAGGTTTCGCCCAGCACTACGCCGGTCAAAGGCTGCGCCGTCAGTTTCGTGACGATCACGCCCAAGGAAGGCAAGACTGTTTCCTATGCTAAAGAGGTGGCGCCCATTCTCCAGAAGCACTGCGTGACCTGTCACAGTCACGGCAACATCGGGCCGTTTGCCATGTCGAGCTATGAGAAGGTCAAGGGTTGGTCTTCCACGATCCAGGAAGTGCTGCTTGAACAGCGCATGCCGCCGTGGCACGCCGATCCGCACCACGGCGCGTTCGCCAACGACCGTTCGCTCAGCTCCGAAGAAATTCAGACTCTGGTGACGTGGATCGACCAAGGCAAGCCGCGCGGCGCCGGCAACGACCCGCTGGCTGCGCAACCATCAAAGACGACCGAGGAGTGGGCCTTGGGCAAACCAGACTACATCGTTCAGATTCCAAAAGAAGTGACTGTTGAGGCGACCGGAGTTTTCCCGTATCGCTACATGATTGTTAAATCGCCAATCCCCGAAGATGCCTGGCTCAGCGCAGCGGTCGTGCGGGCGAGCAACCGCAAGGTGCTGCACCATTGCCTGGTCTTCGTGAAGTATCCGAAAGATGCCGAACACCCGCAGCCGGACAATAAAGGCGGCATCGACGGTTTCTTTACCGGCTACGTTCCCGGCACCGAGCAGACCACCTTCCCGGAAGGCACCGGGAAATTCCTACCCAAAGGCGCGCTGTTTATTTTTCAACTTCATTACACGGCCACCGGGAAAGAAGAAAAGGATCAGACCGAAATCGGTCTCTACTTGTCAAAAACCAAACCGCCGATGGAACTTCAGACCCGCGCAGCGGCACAGACGCGACTGGACATTCCGCCTGGCGACCCCAATTACGAAGTTCAGGGTAGTTTCACGTTCCAACGCGACTCGTTGCTTTATGAGATGAGTCCGCACATGCATTTCCGAGGTGCGCGTTGCCTTTACGAAGCGGTTTATCCCGACGGCAAGCGGGAACGCTTGCTCTCCGTGCCCAATTACGATTTCAACTGGCAGACCACGTACCGGCTCGCCGAACCCAAACGGATGCCCGCCGGCACCAAACTGATCTGCACCGGGGCGTTTGACAATTCGCCGCAAAACCCGGCCAATCCCGATCCAACCAAACTGGTTCACTTCGGCGAGCAGACGTTCGATGAAATGTTCATCGGCTATTTGAACTACGCCGAACTGCCGCAGACCAACGCCGCCCCGGCTGCTTCCGCCGCCAATGATAGCGCGACAAAGCAGGCTGCGAATTGACAGTCGAATCTTTCCCCGTGAACCGACAAATCGTTCTAGCCCGGCGACCGGAGGTTTTTCCTAAAGAATCTGATTTCAAGCTCGTCGAGTCGCCGATGCCAACGCCGGCGGCCGGCGAAATCCTGGTGCGCGCGCTTTATCTCTCTGTCGATCCCTATATGCGCGGTCGGATGAACGACGTGAAGTCCTACGCGCCACCCGTCAAACTCGGCGAGGTCATGGTCGGCGGAGTCGTCGGGCAGGTGATGCAATCCAATCATCCGCAGTTTCAGAAGGGGGGTTTTGTCGAGGGCTTCTTCGGTTGGCAGGAGTACGCGGTGTCCGACGGCAAGGGGGTGCGAAAAATTGATCCGACTCTTGCGCCCATTTCGACGGCGTTGAGTGTGCTCGGCATGCCGGGACTGACGGCCTATTTCGGATTATTGGACATCGGCAAACCGCAATCGGGTGAAACTGTGGTGGTGTCCGGCGCGGCGGGTGCCGTCGGTTCGATGGTCGGACAAATCGCGAAGATCAAAGGCTGCCGCGTGGTGGGCGTTGCCGGCTCGGATGAGAAGGTCGATTACCTGGTGCGCGAACTGGGTTTCGATGCCGCCTTCAATTACAAGACCACCGATGATTATTTCAAGAAGCTGAAGGAATTGTGTCCGAAAGGAATCGATGTGTATTTCGACAACGTCGGCGGCGCGATTACGGATGCGGTGTTCAAGCTGATCAACGTGAAGGCGCGCGTTTGTGTGTGCGGTCAGATCTCCCAATACAATCTGGCCAAACCGGAAGTGGGGCCGCGCTTTCTTTGGAAGCTGATCGAGAAACGGGCGCGCGTGGAAGGCTTTCTGGTGTTTCAGTTTGCCGACCGCTATGCCGAGGGACTCCGGCAGATGGCGGAATGGCTCAACGCGGGCAAAATAAAAATCCGCGAGGAGATTGCCGATGGAATCGCGAATGCGCCGCGGGCATTCATCGGCATGTTGCAAGGCCAGAACACTGGCAAGCAACTGGTGAAAATCGCCGAGGTCGAGTGAATGATTAGAGCGCGGACAGCAATGTCCGCGCGCTGGAGTTCAAGCTTCAGCTTGTCCGCAACACGCTGAAGCGTGAACTCCAGCCTTCGCGTGGCCACGGCCGGCCACGCTTCACGATCAGGTTGCAACCCTCCCCTCGTCCCATTCGATGGTTTTGAAGACGCTGTCGATGTTCGGGTCGTCGCACTGGAAATTGTACTTCTTCCTCGCCCAGGCCAACGTGTCATGCATGGGTTGGCCGGGTTTGCCGAGGCTCACGGAAAGTTCGTTCCAGCTTTTCTTCTTTTGCTCGTCGTTGCCGATGCGCGTTTCAAACCATGCGACCATTTTGTCGTCGTCGTAATTTGAGTGCTGCACCGCTTCGAGCAGTTCCTCTTTGGTCAGACCGAAATGGCGCATGAAAAAACCGTCCACGCCGCGTTCGTGAAAAAGAGGCATTTGATAATCCTCCGGCAGTTTCCCCGCCAGATGCAGGCGGATTTTGTCCGTGAACCGGGCCAGATGATTACAGCCCGCCAGTTTTTCAAGGGGACTTCGGATATTCGAGACCATACGTGATGGGTCAACGTAGATTCAGACTCGACCGGTTGTCAACACACGTACAGTGACTGGGAGGGTGAATGAAGATGAAATTGCCCAAGCGCCGGCGACTTTCTAAAGTTAGTCGCCGGTCCTGCTGCCGGGATTACACCAGAGAAGGCCAGGACGATTATTGGCTTCGTCGATAAATTTCTTGAAGGAAATGAAGAGCGCACGCCCGTCGAAACCAATGACCACCCCACCCGTAACGTGCCGTTTAGCTGAGTCACTTGGTCCCCCTGCTAGACCTTCTCGGGCGTCGGGCCTTTGGCTGGCGTCCTGACCGCTGTTGTAAGCGTAGTAGCCACCCAAATCCTGTACAGGCGGTTCCCAATGAACGTAGGCTGTCGGAGGGAAGTCGCTGGTTTTCCACTTCGGCTTGGTGTACTGCCCAAAGCTGCAAACGGCGCCGTTCATGATGTAGCTGGAAACTCGCTGGATCCGCTTCTTGAAGTTGAGTCGATTTGTATCCGGCGGATCCGTCGGACAATAATAAACCTGCCGGTTCTTGATATAAGACCAGTAAAGGCCCTGTTCGACGTATGAAATTTCCGACGGGGTTTTGAATGGGTCTGGCGCGCGCCCAGCAACCGGCATGTAAAGCCAGCTTGGGCCGTAACTGTTGTACCATTGACACCAAGGCATCACCTCGCCGTTATCCTGAGTGTACATTAGCAGCCCCAATCCGAGTTGCTTGCAATTACTGACGCAGGCGATGCGCTGGGCTTTCTGCTTCGCTTTGCTGAGCGCGGGCAACAGCAATCCAGCCAGGATGGCAATGATGGCGATGACGACGAGCAACTCAATCAAGGTGAAGGCGCGGCACCGATTACGGATTTGCGAGTGCGGGGCAATGGTGGCTTTCAATAATCCCATACTTTTCTGGGTAATGGTAGCCTGGTATGGAACCGAAAAAATTGCAATCATTTATTGAAGCAATCCAATTCCTGTCTAATTGTCGGACTTCAAGTCGCCGCAACCCCGGCAGCAAGCTCCAACCAAGGGCGCGCGGCCTAACCGCTTACTTCAAGTGCCAATACACGGTATAACGCCAGCGGTCTTCCGGCTTGTACTCCTGTGAGCCACTCTCACTGGTGGTAAACTTGCCGCTGCTGGTGTTGTCGATGTCATCCGTGCAAACGTCGTCTTCCACGTCATCAAGCTGGCATTTGAAGGTGCAGGTCTGGCCGGCCCGAACATTCGGCACTTTAAGGTCCATCTGAATCGTGACGCCGTCCTTGTCAAAATTCTGGTTCGGCACGCGATATCGTTGCATCGCGCCGTCGGTCTTGGCTTCGAAGCAAAAAAACCACGTAGCGACCTGGGGCGTTTGGTGCATCACCACCTTGTCAATGATGAGTGTT
This sequence comes from Verrucomicrobiota bacterium, assembly GCA_016200005.1. Taxonomy (NCBI): domain Bacteria; kingdom Pseudomonadati; phylum Verrucomicrobiota; species Verrucomicrobiota bacterium. The sequence continues at coordinate 19,899 of JACQFP010000078.1, forward strand.
TTGGCTTCATTGGACGACGCAGCCGCGGTCGCGGTCGCAGCCACTTTTGTATAAACGTCCAGACTGGGCTTCTGATTCCGTTCCGCGTCGAAATTCGATGCCATCGTCAACGTGCCCTCTTCGAGTTGATAGATGGCAGCCCGTTCCTCATCGAACGCCTGCGTGTCGCTGGGCGACTGCCCGATCTTCATGTTCACAAATTTGAGGGAGTTGAACGGACCCAGTTTTTCCAATTTGATGTCGCCTTCGGCGTAAAACGCGATTTTGTCATCCGCACCCATCATGCTGAAGGTGAATTTGTTTTTCTTGATCTCGAGCACGCGGGTCAGTGTCTGACCCTGATCGTTTGCTCGTTTCAGTGTCCACTTTCCGCTCAACGCGTCCGCCTCGTCCGCCAATGTCGTGGGCGTGACCAGGGCCGCCAAGGTTAAAACCACCGGGATGTATCCAAAAAGTTTTTTCATGGTTGTCCTTCGTTGGAGATTATTGTCTTGCTCAGGAGGCTTTGCTTTCCCGGCCCTATTTGCAAGCGAAAAGAGTTGCTGCGAACATGCTTCAACCCATCACCACGATTTTCAAATGGTTACTGATTTGACTATTGCCGCGCGACGGGTTCAATCTGGGTTCATGTCCAGGTCTCGATGTCGGTTCTCTCGTCGCCAGTTTCTCAAGGCTTCGACGGTGATTGGTTCCGGGCTGGTGGTTTCCGGCTGCCAGCTTGGCCAGCCACGCGCGGTGATCGCCAAGAACATTTCTGCCGGCAACAAACTCAACCTCGGCATCATCGGCGCGGGAGGTCGGGGCGGCGACAACCTGGCGGGAGTCAGCAGCGAAAACATTGTTGCCCTCTGCGACGTGGATGAAAGTCGCGCCGCAAGTTCGTTTGGTAAATTTCCGGAGGCAAAGCGTTATCGGGATTTTCGCGTGATGCTGGAAAAAGAGAAGAGTCTCGACGCCGTGGTCGTCAGCACGCCGGATCACACCCATGCCGTCGCCGCCATCACGGCGATGCGACTGGGCAAACACGTCTATTGCGAGAAGCCCTTGACTCATTCCATTTATGAAGCCCGCCTCATGCGGACGACTGCCGCGAAATACCAGGTCGCCACGCAAATGGGCAATCAAGGCCACGCGATGGACGGCACTCGCCGCGCCGTTGAGCTCGTCCAGGCGGGCGTCATCGGCGCAGTGCGCGAAGTCCACGTGTGGAGTGACCGCCCCATCTGGCCACAGGCCATTGACCGGCCGCCGGACACGCCACCGGTTCCACCGGGCCTGGACTGGGACCTCTGGCAGGGACCGGCTGCCGAACGCCCGTACCATCCCGCCTACCTTCCCTTCCAATGGCGCGGCTGGTGGCGTTTCGGGACCGGCGCGCTCGGTGACATGGCCTGTCATAATGCCGACGCCGCTTTCTGGGCGTTGAAACTGAACTACCCCATCAGCGTCGAAGCGGAAGCCCCGCCGCAGCACCCCGAGACGGCGCCAGCATGGAGCATCATTCACTACGAATTTCCGGCGCGTGGCGGTCTCCCGCCAGTGAAACTGACATGGTACGATGGCGGTAAAAAACCGGTCGCAGACCTTTTTGATGGCCAACCGATTCCGACCAACGGTTCGCTGCTCGTCGGCGAGAAAGGCAAACTCTTCGCGCCCGACTGGCACGCGGACAAGTTCGTGTTGCTGCCCAAGGAAAAATTTGCGGATCTCAAAGGACCGCAGCCGACCATCCGCCGCTCGCCCGGCCATCATCAGGAATGGATTCTGGCCTGCAAGGGCGGCCCACCCGCGCTATCCAACTTCGATTATGCGGCCGTGTTGACGGAAACGGTGCTGCTCGGAAACCTGGCATTGCGCGTTGGCAAAAAAATCGAATGGGACGCGGTGACGATGAAAGCGAGGAACTGTCCGGAAGCCGACCAGTTCATCCGCAACGAGTATCGGAAGGGATGGAAATTGTGACAGAGAGTTTCCCGTGAAATTAAGACGACATCAAAAAAGTCCGGGCTGTCGAAGGCAGTCAGGAATTTCACCTCGAATGAAACAGAGCCTTGCATTGCGGTTGTTATTGCTCTTGAGTTGCCTGTCGCTCGCGCAGATTCTCGCCGCGAGAACTCCAAACGCGCTCCCGGATAAGGTGCAGTTCAACCGTGACGTCCGGCCGCTTCTGTCGGATCGCTGCCTTGCCTGTCACGGGCCGGATAAGAATGCGCGCAAAGGAAAACTGCGACTGGACTTGCGCGATGAGGCGATCAAGAAAGCCATCGTCCCGGGCGACGTTGCCAGCAGTCCATTGATCAAGCACACCACCTCTCGAAACCCGGAGGAGGTGATGCCGCCGCCCGATTCCGGAAAAAAGCCGCTTTCAAAACCAGAAGTCGAATTGCTGAAACGCTGGGTCGCACAAGGTGCCCCATGGGAGGCGCACTGGGCGTTCATCAAACCGGAGCGCCCGAACGTGCCAAAAGTGTCCGCCAACAAAACTAGGATCGTCAACCCGATTGATTCGTTCATTCTGGCGCGGCTGGAGAAGGAAAAGCTAAAACCGGCGACTGAAGCCGACCGACGAACGCTCATTCGCCGCCTGAGTTTTGATCTCACCGGCCTGCCTCCAACTCCGGAAGCGGTCCGCGCCGTCGCCGGAGATAAGTCTCCCAAGGCTTACGAACAACTGGTGGATCGATTGCTCGCCTCGCCGCATTTCGGCGAACGCATGGCGATGTATTGGCTCGACGTGGTGCGCTACGCCGACACGGACGGTTTTCACGCGGACAATTATCGCAGCGTTTATCCCTACCGCGATTATGTGGTCGATGCGTTCAACCAAAACCTGCCGTTCGACCGTTTCACCATCGAGCAGCTCGCCGGCGATCTGCTCCCCAACGCCACGACCACACAAAAGATCGCCTCAACGTACAATCGATTGAACCGCACAACGGAGGAAGGCGGAGCGCAGGCGAAGGAGTATCTGGCCAAATACGCCGCCGATCGCGTGCGAACCACCTCGACCGCCTGGATGGCCGCGACGATGGGTTGCTGCGAGTGCCACGATCACAAGTTCGATCCCTACAGCACGAAGGACTTTTACAGTTTCGAAGCGTTCTTTGCCGACATCAAAGAGCAGGGCGTCGGAAAACCGGAAGCCAGCCTCGTGGGGAACGAAGCGCAAACCGCCGAACTGAAACGATTCGACACCCTGATCGCTGATCTCGAAAAAACCCTCGTGACGCCGACCGCTCAACTGGACGCCGCTCAATCCACCTGGGAAACCGGAACCCTCCGCGACCTTGACGCGGGCCGTCTCGATTGGTTGCCGTTGAAACCCGAGACGCTCGCTTCAACAAATGGCGCAACATTGACGATCCAGGAGGACCTTTCCGTTCTGGTCAGCGGCAAGAATCCGGACAAGGACACTTATACCATCACGCTGCGCACCGACCGTGAACACATCACCGCCATCCGGCTGGAGGCGATGACCGATCCCAGTCTCGACAACCAAAGCCTGTCGCGCGGAGGTGGTAATTTTGTCCTGACGGGCTTTGAAGTTGAACTGCCCGGAGCCAAAGACGCCACGAACCAACCCGTGAAGATCGCCACCGCCATCGCCGATTATTCGCAAAAGGATTTCCCGGTGGCAGCCGCCATCGACAGCAAACGCGATACCGGCTGGGCGGTGGACGGCGGTTCGAGCACGACCAATCACCAGGCTGCCTTCATCTTTGCTAAACCGCTGGCAGGTGGACCCGACACGACGCTGATCGTCCGCCTGAAACACGAATCCAAGTTCAAACACCACAACATCGGCCGCTTCCGCCTGGCGTTGATCTCGCTGCGAAACCCCGTCCTCACCGTATCCGGGTTGTCCGATGAGACGATCGACACTCTGCGAAAGCCAAAGGACGATCGCAGCGCCGAGCAGGCAGAAGCGCTCTCCAAATACTACCTCAACATCGCTCCCGAACTCGATTCCGTTCGCGAAGAACTGATCTCAACCAAAAAACAAAAGGAAGAATTCCGGGAAACCGTTCCGACGTCGTTGGTCACCGTCGCCGTCGAGCCGCGAGAAATGCGTGTGCTGCCGCGCGGAAACTGGATGAGCGACGCCGGCGACGTTGTCACGCCCGCGGTGCCGCACTTCCTCGCGCACTCCGAAAACAAAACCGAGCGACTCACGCGACTGGACCTGGCGCGGTGGCTGATCTCGCGCGACAATCCGTTGACCGCCCGCGTCTTTGTCAATCGACTCTGGAAGCTTTATTTCGGCACCGGCATTTCTAAAACGCTCGATGACTTCGGCGCGCAAGGCGAGTGGCCGCAACATCCTCAGTTGCTCGATTGGCTCGCGGTGGAATTCATGGACAGCGGCTGGGACATCAAACACATGATCAAGCTCATGGTCATGTCCAGCACCTACCGCCAATCGTCCGACGCCGATGAGAAACTCCGCGAGCGCGATCCCTTCAATCGTTTGCTCTCGCGCCAGTCGCGTTTCCGCCTCGACGCAGAGATGGTGCGTGACAATGCCCTCGCCGTCAGCGGACTGTTGGCGGACAACGTCGGCGGGCCAAGCGTCAAGCCGTATCAACCCGCCGGCTATTGGGACCAGTTGAATTTTCCCAAGCGCACCTACACCAATGACCACGGCGCATCGGAGTATCGTCGCGGTCTCTACACTTTCTGGTGTCGGACTTTTGTGCATCCCAGCCTCGTGGCGTTCGACGCTGCCACGCGCGAAGAATGCACCGTGGAACGCATCACCTCGAACACTCCCTTGCAGGCGCTGGTCTTGCTCAACGATCCAACCTACGTCGAAGCGGCGCGCGTCTTCGCCGCGAGAATCATCACCAACGGCGGCAAAAGTGTGGATGACCGCCTCGATTGGACTTTCGATCACACACTCGATCGCAGACCGCGCCCCGAAGAAAAGCGCAAGTTGAGCGAACTGTATCGCAAACAGCTCGACCGCTATGCCGCCGACAAAGACTCCGCCGAGAAACTGGTGAGCGTTGGCGAATGGCCTGCGAACAAGGAACTGAACGTCGCCGAACTGGCGGCCTGGACTTCAATCGCCCGCGTCATGCTCAACTTGAACGAAACCATCGCGCGCTATTAAGCCAATCGCAGACTGAAATGAAATTCACGCTAACCCCTCACCCGGCCTGCGACCACCCTCTCCCCATCCGATGGGGAGAGGGCAGGGTGAGGGGATATTCCTTTTGTAGTTCGTGACAAACCCAATCCTCAACCATGAACTTTTTTGAAATGCTCCAGCTTCAAGCTTCGCGCCGGACTTTTCTCGGTCGCGCCACAATGGGCATCGGCACACTCGCGTTGTCATCGTTGCTGAACCCGCTGGCGCGGGCGGCTGGAAAGCAGGTGCAAACCAAAGAAGGCAAATGGCTCGGCGTTGTGAACCCACCGCATTTTGCGCCGAAGGCCAAACGCATCATCTTCCTCACGATGGCCGGCGGGCCGTCGCATCTCGAAACCCTCGACTACAAATCGAAGCTCGCCGAGATGCACGGGCAACCCATGCCCGAATCATACACCAAAGGCCAGCAGATCGCCCAACTGCAAGGGGCGAAGCTGAATTGTTTCGGGCCGCAGTACGAGTTCGAAAAATTCGGCCAGTCCGGTCAACACATTTCCAGAATCCTGCCGCACATCGGGAGCATCGCCGATGATATCTGCATCATTCGCTCGATGCACACCGAGCAGATCAATCATGATCCTGCCCAGGCATTCATGAACACCGGCACGTCCATCTCCGGCCGTCCCAGCATGGGATCCTGGCTGCTCTACGGGCTCGGCAGCGAATGCGAGGATCTGCCCGGCTTCGTGGTGTTGATTTCCTCCGGCGGCGGACAGGACCAGCCGGTCGCCGCCCGTCAATGGCATAGCGGATTTCTCCCCAGCCGCTTTCAGGGAGTTCAATTTCATTCCAAGGGCGAACCCGTGAATTACGTCGGACGACCCGACGGCGTCTCGCTGGACGGACAAAAGGAGATCATCGACACTGTGAACTCCATGAACGGTCTGTTCAATGAATCGGCGCACGACCCGGAGATCACCACGCGCATCAGCCAGTACGAAATGGCTTTCCGAATGCAGACCAGCGTGCCGGGCTTGATGGATGTTTCGGACGAACCGGCGCACATTCTCGAAATGTACGGCACCAAGGGCGGCGACGGTTCATTCGCCGCCAACTGTCTGCTGGCGCGGCGGCTTGCCGAACGCGGCGTGCGCTTCGTCCAGCTTTATCATCGCGGCTGGGACCATCACGGCGGCGTCAAAAACGGTGTCAAGACCACTGCCGGTCTCGTGGACAAAGCCACCGCCGCGCTGGTCAAAGACCTGAAAGAGCGCGGCATGTTGGACGACACACTGATCGTCTGGGGCGGCGAATTCGGTCGCACACCGATGGCCCAGGGCGACGGACGCGACCACCACATCAAGGGATTTTCCCTCTGGCTGGCCGGCGCCGGCATCAAGGGCGGCATGAGTTACGGCAACACCGACGAACTTGGTTACAGCGCCGTGGAAAACCCGGTGCATGTACACGACCTGCACGCGACGATGTTGCACCTCTTCGGCATCGACCACGAAAAACTGACCTACCGCTTTCAAGGCCGCGACTTCCGATTGACCGACGTCAGCGGCGAAGTTGTCAAAGCGATTCTGGCCTGAGGGTGCGCGGCACGGGCGATGATCCCGGCCAAAGCGCCTTGCCGCTACAGCTTCTCTCACTTGTGGTTCGGCAGCGGAAGTGGAACAACCTTCACCGCTGGCTTTGCGCGAAGACACGGAAAAGAATCGGTGAGGAAGACTGGCGCAGCGGTGAAAAGCGGTAAAGGGCAACCGCAGTCCAAGACGCTGGCGCGTTTTTCAACGATCTCTAAACCTCGCGAAGCATCGCGGAGTGCGCCAGCCCTCTGGCGCTTTGAGGGGGCGGAATTCAACGCAAAGTCGCCAACACGCCAAGGCGCAGCGAAAACTGGAGAAGATCTTTTCGCTTCTCGGCGACTTGCCACTAGCGACCGTGAACAATTTGCCGCTTGAGAACCAAACGGATAAAAGCTAAGGTGCAACCGTGAGAACGCTAAACGCGCATTTTGACGGCAAGTTCATTGTGCTGGACGAACCGGCCAGCTTGAAACCCAACTCCAAGGTCAAAGTCATCGCGCCGGACGCAGACGACATGGAGAATGGTTTGGTGGGTGACTTCGCGCGCTTGTCCGAACACGCGTTCCGAGCGATCTGGGACAACCCGCTCGATGCCGACTACGACCACCTATAATCGCGGCGCCGTCGTACTGCTGCCGTTTCCTTTCTCCGACCAATCGTCGGCCAAAATTCGCCCGGCCGTAATCGTCAGTCCGCATTATCCGTCCGACGATTTGCTGGTTGTGGCAGTGACTTCGGTGGGCGATGCGTTGCGGCCCGGAGAGTTTCCCATTCAATTCTGGCGCGAGGCGGGCCTGATTCATCCGTCATTCGCCAAACGTGCCGTGGCCTCCGTGTCTGGGGCATTGGTGCGCAAACATCTCGGCCAGTTGCGTGAAACGGATTTGGTGAAACTCGATTCCGCCGTCCGGCTTTGGTTTGGCTTGTAGTCCGTCGCGCGTGGTGCGGGGAAAACTGGAGAGCTTTTTGGCGTCTCCGTGCCGGTCGCTCGAATGGAATCAAGACGCGAATGGTTGGAACGCTCGCCCTCACCCCGGCCCTCTCCCACAAGGAGAGGGTGAATCGTTCGCCGGTTCTTTGGAAGATTGGGCGCTGGAGTCGGCAGGAGAGTCACCGAGCAATGAGCGGAGGGACGAAAGCCACTCCCTCTCCGTCGGGAGAGGGCCGGGGTGAGGGAGGTCGTGACAAACTATCTGAACACGTAGGAAAGCGGCGGTAAACACGACCGCAGTCCCGGCGCTTCGCGAGGTTCGAGGACGCCCGGCAGTCGCGAAGCGTTTGGACTGCGCGTGTCTTTAGCACCGCTTTTCGGACGGGGCGAGCGGTTCAACGCCAAGGCGAGTTCTGCCGCGAGTAGCCAATATCAAGAACCGACCCCTTTCCTTTCCCTTGCGAGTTTTCATTGGTTGATTCTTCTGATTACAGGCTTAACCGATAAAACGTGTTTGTGCCGGAGATGGGATTGGTCACGGTGTTCTGCCCGTTCACGACGACAGGGCCGGGCAAAACGGTGGTCCAGAACGCTGATGCACCAAGGTTCGTGGTGGATTGCAAAGTGAACCCGGTGTAATCGAAACCAGCCACATTGGTCGGCCACTTGAAAACAAGACTCGACCCAGAAGGAATTAATGTCACTTGCGGCGCGAACGAGAGACTGAACACCGTGCCATAGCCCGAACTGCCGCCATTACCAGCCGTCCCATATAAGGTGTAGCCCGACAAAGTCAGTCCTGCACCCGGTTGCACCCCGTCGCTGTTGATAAAAGGAAACGGACCAGAGGGTTCCGTGAAAGTATACAGATTTGTAAAACCCGTGCCATCGGTTTTGACGCCGAACACTGTGCCAAATCCTGGAATGCCGCCAAACTGTGTCGTGCCATACAACGTGTTACCCGATAAAATCAATCCGGCGAGAGGACGGACGCCGTCGATGTAAATGAAAACATGCAGGTTCGTATAACCCGTGCCATCCTTGTTGAACTTGAAAACGGTTCCATTGCCTGCACTGCCGCCAGCCTGTGCCGTACCATACAAGGTGTTGCCCGATGCAATCAATCGGGCATAGGGATTGGCTCCGTCACTGCCGCCAGCAAAATTATGCAGGTTTGTAAAACCGGTGCCATCGGCGTTGATGGCGAACGCCGTGCCATTGCCCAAACTGCCGCCGCCGTATGTCACCCCGTAAAGAATATTGCTGGATAAAATCAATCCGGCATGCGGATTAGCTCCGTCGCTGTTGGTAGAAGGCGAACCCGAGGTTGCCGTGAAACTATGCAGGTTTGTAAAACCGGTGCCATCGGTGTTGACGGCGAACACCGTGCCATTGCCCGCGCTGCCGCCATAAAACGCCGTCCCATACAGCGTGTTGCTTGATAAAATCAATCCGGCATCCGGAGTAGCTCCATTACTGTTGATTGAAGGAGAACCAGAGGGTGCTGTGAAACCATACAGGTTGGTAAAACCCGTGCCATCGGTGTTGACGGCGAACACCGAACCCCAGGCCGAGGGGCCACCATGCCCTGCCGTTCCGTAAAGTGTGTTGCTCGACAAAATCAAATCGCAATAGGGAATGGCTGCGTCGCTGCTCAAGTTGAGGTTGAAATTGTGGAGGTTGGTAAAACCCGTGCCATCGGTGTTGCCTCTGAACACCGTGCCCCCGCCGTTATTCCCACCATACGCTGTCGTCCCATACAGGGTACTACCCGAGATGATCACACCCCCAAAATACGGAAAAGCTCCGTCACTACCGTTAGTAAAACTATGCAGCGTCGTGAAGGTCTGCGCCGCCACCCGGCCCGCCGGTATCAAGCCGAGACCGGCGATCAGTGCGGGCAGGAGGAACAGATTTTGAATGCGCGTTTTCATGGGTTGATGTGCGAATGATCATTGCGTTGGCCGAATCAAGTTCGCTCAGAAGCCTTGCGAAGACGCCAAGAATGGTGAGTAAAGCTGACTGGATAGACAGTGGAATGGCAAAGGACGGTTGGCAATGACAATCTTGGGCAGCCGTGGCAATCGTTCGAGTTGATCCAAAGGACGCATATACCCGTTGCGGTGAGTCGCGTTCTGCCGTGAGATCAGGCACCAGCCCAACCTTGCATCCCACAGTTGGTTCTTCTAACGTCACCCCATCAAATTCTTTTTTCCATGAAACGAAAATTTCGCACTGCGCTTTGGATTTTTCTGTTGCTCGTTGGGGTGGGCGGCTTCGCAGCCTGGAAAAACTGGCACGATCGCTATGTCTGGCCTGGGCCGGTGGCCAGTATGCAGGACCTGCCACCGCTGGATCGTTCGGGCTGGCCGAAACAGCCAGTCGCGTGGAAATCCGCGGTCGTTCAAACGGGAGTGGCCACGCCAGACGGCATGAAAAAAGTTCCGATCACCTATTACACAAATTCCATCGGCCTCGTGCTGGTGCGCATCGAAGCCGGGAGTTTTCTCATGGGGTTGACCGAGCAACAGGCTGTGCGCCTCCACACTCCCAACCTGCCCGGCCATCGGGTAACTCTGACCAAGCCATATTTTCTCGGCGCGTTTGAAGTTTCCAACAAGGAGTACGAGTTGTTCGACCCGGCCCACAAAAAGAAACGCCCCAAATATCAACGCCGTCGCGGCGGCGAGAATCATCCGGTTGAACCTGTCACGTGGCAGGAGGCGCAGAAATTTTGTCGCTGGCTTTCGGCCAAGGAAGGCCGCGTGTATCGCCTGCCAACGGAAGCGGAATGGGAATACGCCTGCAAGGCCGGCACGGAAACCAGATTGTATTGGGGCGACGCCTACTGGGACGGCAACAAGGCCAACGTCGCCGGCTTGAAATGGGACCACGAGACCTGGATCATGGACGGCTTCGAATACACCGCGCCGGTCGGCACGTATCCGCCGAATCCGTGGGGGCTCTACGACATGATCGGCAACTCGTGGGAATGGTGCAGCGATTGGTTCAGCCGCTACAAAGCCGAACCGGCGGTTGATCCGCAAGGCCCCGCCAAGGGTCATTGCCGCGTTTACAAAGGAGGCGGGTGGAGCACGCGGCAGTACAGCATCAAGTCCGCGGTTCGCGACGGCGACGATCCGGCGGATCTTCCCGACATCCGCGGCTTCCGCGTTCTGTGCGAGGCAAACTAATACGGAAAGTCCGAAGTTCGGAATCCGAGATCCGAAAGCAATCCGAAGACGGAAGGTGCTCGTCCCTCGACTCACCTGCCAATCTTCCGCAGATAAGCAAACCAGTTGATCGATACAAATTTTCCAAAGCTCTTCGTTTCCACCACTTCCAAGCCGCATTCCGCCGCTTCCCGCCGCAATCGCCAATGCGTGATGTCGCTGATCTCCCAATCGCTGGTGAAGACCCGGTTTACCAGCCGACGCAAAAACGTGAAGCTCAGCGGATGGTGAAAGGAGACCAGCACCATGCCGCGACTGACGCGCGCCGCTTCGCGAAACATCCGCTTGCGCACCGCTTCATCGGGAATGTGATGCAGCAGCCGCCACAACATCACGCAATCAACCGAGTTGTTGCCCAGCGGCAGGTGCTCGGCGTCGCTGGCGGCAAACCCGATCACCTGCTGCGCTGTGGAAACTTTCATCGCCTGTTGAATCATCGGCACCGCCACGTCGCCACCGGCGTAGCGCAGACCCATTTCCAAGGCTGTGTTGACGAAGCGACCCACGCCGCACGGGCAATCAAACAGCAGCGCGTTTTTGGGCAGCAGTTTCAACCAACCACGAACAATCCCTTCCTCCTCGGCCGTGCGCTTGTAGCGTTTGGGGTCGCGGCTCTGGACGTAATTTCGCGCGGCCTCGTCGGTCGTGCGGCGTTGCTTGACCGGTTGGTTGATCTCCCGGCTCATGAAATCGGGAAGGGGAAATCCACCGAGGGCGCCGCTTCCAGCCCGTGAATGCATTCATTGGCGCTGTTGGACAACTGGCATAAGTCAAGCAAACGGCCTTGCTTGTAATCGATTTCGAGCACGGTCGCCGGTGACACGCCGACAAGAATGCGCGACGCGTCGAGCAGGCACATCCCGCGCGTGAACAGCGGTCGTGCCACGCGCTGTCGCATGACGAAATTCTGCAGGCGTGCGCGCCAACCGATGTCGCGGCAGCCCCGGAGGTGCTTCAACCTCGCCACTTCGGGAAAGTCCGCGAGATTGATCCGCCGTTTCACGTGGCCGGTGTGAAGATCAAACACGACCACGACGTGGTGATGGCTGTCGTTGAGCAAGACTTCTTCGTCATCGGTGACCAGCCCGTTGTGGCAACCTTTGAGTTCGGGATCGTGCGCGATCACCGTCGTCGGAAACAATCGAATGATCGCGCCGTGGTTGTTGAAGCAGACATAGACCTGGCCCTTGTGCACTTCCACGTTGTTCAGGTGCAATTTGGAAAAGCCGTTCAGATAAGCCAGGCGGTTGTCCTTGTCCTTCTCCACGGTGAACGGCAGCGCGGAGAATTTCTCGCGGATCACCGGGTCTTCGTGCGCCCACCAGGACTGAAGCACCCGCCCGTCAAATCCGACTTTGAGCACGGCGCCGAGCGCCGTCGAGCTGGCCCAGATCCCGTCGTCCACCAGTTTCAGCTCGTGAAGACCGGCAAAATTGTGGTTCGTGATGATGCGCGTCGGCCGCAAGGCATGATCAAACCCGTGCAGCGAATGATAAGTGGCCACAAACAATTCCTCCCGCAGCAGCACGATGCCGCGCCCGCCGCGCCCGCCACCCCGCGGATTGGGATCGTCCAACGGCGGATTGGTTGGTGCGAGCGGCGCGCGGCCAAGCACTTTTTTGCTTTTCCAATCCAGCGCGATGAGTTCGCCCGCCTGCCCGGCTGGCGCGCCGCGCACCACTGTGCTGAGATAAACCCGCATGAGTTTGTTTGGGGAAATCGGTTTCCGTTTTGCGCCGCATCCTAAAAATCTCATGCCGATTGCGCAACCGCAATGTGCTCGCAATCGCGTGAGGGGCACAACTTGACGTTGCGGCCATTCGACGGGAAAGGACTGCCGGTAGCGCGGGTTTCCAAACCGGCTGTATCGCCGACTTCCAAGTCGGCAGCGCATTGAGACTTCTGCGGCCTGCGGGTTTGGAAGCCCGCGATACAGCGGACTTGGAAGTCCGCGCTACTTTGGTTGTGGTTTCCCACGATGCGAACTTCCATGTTGCGAAGGCACACGCAACATCTTACCGTTTCACGGAAAGCGCGGAAGCACACGTCCATGTTTAGAACGCTCGCAACCAGCAATTCGTCCCTCGCCCGTTGGCTTCGTCGCCGGGCGTCGCGCCACGTTTCCACCCAGTCCCCGATCATCATTGGCGGTTCGCAACGTAGCGGCACCACACTCCTGCGGGTTATTTTGGACTCCCATCCGCACATCGCTTGCGGGCCGGAAACCAGTCTGCTGACCGGCGGATTCCTGCCGGGAAAACTTTCTCGTCGATTCGATTTTCCGGTCGAAGAAATTTGGCAATTGCACGAGCGCGCGACAGATCACGCTCACTTTGTCGAGTTGTTCCTCACGCAATACGCCGCGAACCGCGGCAAAACCCGTTGGGCAGAAAAGACGCCGCAGAATGTTTCCTATCTGCCTTTCATCTTCCGCCATTTTCCTTCGGCGAAATTCATTCACCTCGTGCGCGACGGGCGGGATGCGGTTTGCTCCATTCGCACGCATCCAAAGTTTCGCATGATGAACGGCCAGCAGGTCGTGACCAACGTCCGCCGACCGCTTCGGCCTTGCATTGAAAGCTGGTTGCGCGACACCGAGGCCGGAATGTGCTGGCGCGGTCATCCGCAGTATCTGGAAATTCATTACGAGAAGCTGGTGACGGATTTGGAGCCGACGCTGCGCCAGCTTTGCGAATTCATCAACGAACCGTGGCATGCCGCCATGTTGGAATATCACTCCCAAGACGAGCCGTCCCGCGACCCGACGCGGTTCATTGCCAACGCCGCCGCCACCCAGCCGCTGACCACCCAGGCCGTGCATCGCTGGCGGAAGGAATTGAGCGCGGATGAATTGCGCTTGTTTAATCAGCTTGCCGGCAAACGGATGATCGAACTGGGCTACCAGTTGGACTCCGACGACAGTACGCCGGCGCTCAATTATCAACGCGACACGGTTGCCAATCTTAAGCAAGGAACACCATGAGCGGAAAAGAGGCTGCCTACGCCGGCCGGATCAAATACAGCGAGGAGCGTTCGCGCAAATATCAACAGCGCAAATCCGGCAAACACGCGTCCGAGATGCGCCTCTTGGAACGCGCGTTCGCTCTGATTCCCAAAACGCACCGCGTGCTGGATGCGCCGTGCGGTGGTGCGCGGGTTTCGATTCACCTTGCCGGTCTGGGTTACCAGATGTCCGCGGCTGACTTGTCCGAAGCGATGGTCAAGATCGCCCGGGAAAATTTCACCCAGAACGGTTTGCCCGGCCCGGTGGAGCAACAGGACATCGAAAAGCTGACCTATCCCGACCGGCATTTCGACACGATTGTCAGCTTCCGGTTGTTTCACCATTTTCCGAACGGGGATATTCGACGCCGCGTGGTGAATGAGCTTTGTCGCGTGGCAGGGCAGAACGTCGTGCTTTCGTATTTCAGTCCGGTATCAATTACTTCGGTGCGCAATAAATTGGCGGCAAGCATCGGCGGCAAAAAGTCCAAAAAATATCCGACGCTGTTGTCGGAGGTGGAGAGCTACTTCAAGGCCAACGGCTTCCGGCTTGTGAAAGACTTCGCCCAATTGCCACTCGTTCACACCTTGCACGTCGCAGTGTTTGAACGAGCGGGCCGGCCGTCGGCTGGTTGAACCAAAAGGAGTAATGATCATTTGAACAACACTGAATTTTTCGAAAAAGCTTTCCGGCGCTCTGGTCCAAAGATCATCGCCGGTTTTTCACGCCCGGTTTATCACAATCTGGCCGGCTTGCTCCACGGACACCGGTTCAACAAGGCCGGGTACGGCGGCATGATCCGGCACACTGAAGCCGGCATGCTTTATCAATGGGCGGCGGCGTTGCCGGCGAATTCAGTCATCGTGGAGATTGGTTGTTACGGTGGGTTGTCCACCAGCTACCTCGCCACTGGTTGCGCGGGGAATGGCTCCAAGATTTACGCCATCGATCCGTTTGCCTCTGACTTGAATTTGCAAGCGGCGCGCACCGATCACGCCGTGCGTCTGGAGAACAAACCCTCGCGCGACCAGGTTGCACAGCGTCTGAAGCAAAGCGGCCTGGCGCAGCATGTCGAGTTGATCGAAGGCTATTCCCAGGAAGTCGTCAAAAACTGGAATCGTAAGATTGATTTCCTCTGGATCGACGGCAATCACGATCGCGCCTACGAGGACTACACCGACTGGGCTCCATTTTTGAAGCCGCGCGCGCGCGTCGCGCTCCACGATGCGCATCCGGTTTTTGGACTGACTCAAGTTGCGGAAGCCGCGCGCAAGATTTTCAGCACTGACGAGTGGGTGGAGTTGGAACATGTCAAGAGCATCATCACCGGCGTGCGAAAAAGCTGACCAAAACAAAGGCAGCGATCTTCAGCATCTGGCATAGGGGATTTTCTGGCGCGAAAATAAAGCGCGACCGGAATTTTACTTCGCTTAGAATGACACCCCCCTCACCCCGTCCCTCTCCCCATCCGATGGGGAGAGGGTGGCCGAAGGCCGGGTGAGGGGCTGTTCACTTTTCCATCCGGAAATCTTTTATGGCAATTAGTTCACGCCAGACTTTTTCTCCAATTGCCCGGCGGGTTGTGTGAAAATTCCCTGTCGATTGGCCATTTCGGCAAATTCTCCGCCCGCCTTCAGGAGTTCCGAAAAACTGCCCTGCTCAATGATGCGACCACGCGACAGGACGATGATTTGATCCATCGCGGCCAGGGTGGAAAGACGATGAGCCACACAAACCACCGTGCGGTTTTCAGCCAGCCGATCAATGGCCGCCTGCACCTCGGCTTCAGACTGCGAATCCAGCGACGCCGTCGCTTCATCGAGGACGAGGATGGGCGCGTTGCGCACGAACGCCCGGGCGATGGCGATACGCTGTCGCTGGCCGGCCGACAATTCAACACCGCGTTCGCCAATGGGCGTGTCGTAGCCCTGCTCCTTTTCCACGATAAAATCGTGCGCGTAGGCGGCACGGGCGGCGGCCTCGATCTCCGCCCGCGTGGCATCCGGTTTGCCGCAAGCGATATTCTCCGCCACGGTCATGTTGAAGAGAACGATTTCTTGACTGACCAGCGCCATCTGCCGGCGCAAATCGAGCAGGGAAACTTCACGCAAGTTCAGGCCGTCGATTTTGACGGCGCCGCTCGTGGGATCGTAAAACCGAAAGATGAGATTCGTGAGGGTGCTTTTGCCGGAACCGCTTTCGCCAGCGATGCCGAGCCGGAAACCGCGCGGTATGGCAAGGGCGATGTCGCGCAGAACCGGTTCCTGTCGGTAGGAAAAGCTGACGTTCTCGAAAGTGATTTGCGATTTGAAAGGGGACAGCGGTTTCGCAATAACAGGTTCCTTGACCGTCGGCTGTTCGTTTCTGATTTCGATCAGCCGTTCCACACCCGCCGACGCTTGCTCGAACAGAATGTGAATGCCGGCCAGTTTTTTTATCGGCAGGAAAAACATCATCAGCCCGGTGAGGAAGGCCACGAGATCGGGCACCGTCCGCGCCGCCCAAAAGACGTAAACCACCAACATGCCCAGGCCGAGCATGGAGATCACTTCAATGAGGGGATTGACCAGTTCCTTGGCCTGCACGCTTTTCATGCCGTGGTGGATGAGTTGTTTGGAATACTCGCGGAAACGGCGGAGTTGCTCGGCTTCCAGACTGAACGCCTTGATGACCCGGATGCCGGTCAACAATTCCACCAACATGCTGTTCTGGGAAACATTGGCTTTACGGCCCAGGCGGCTGGCGCGGCGCGTTTTTTTGCCGAGGACGATCAGCGGGAAGAGACAGAGCGGAAGAAAGACGAGCGTCAACAACGTCAGTTTCCAGTCCACGAACAACATGCCCGTAAAAACCCCCACGATGCTGAACGGCTCCTTGACCAGGTCCGCGCAGCCGACCCGCAACGCGCGGTGCAGGTTCATGGTATCCACGTTGATCCGGGTCAGCATGTCGCCGGTGGTGGAACGGTTGAAGTAATCGAGCGAAAGGGTGCTGAGTTTTTCCAGCACGTCGCCGCGCAAATCGTTGATGACCCGTTCGCTGACCCAACCCATGCAATAGCCGCTCAAGTAATCGGCGATGCTGCGAACCGAGACCAGCAGCGGCAGAAACAACAAGCCGCCCAGCACGCGTTGCCAACCCAGGGTGCCGCCGGCGAGCGGCAACCACGGATCAATCGCGGCGTTGACCTTGGCGTTGATTTGTTTCAACTGTTCCTGGAAGGCGGACGGAACGTGCTTTGATTTGTGGACCTTGCCGCCGACCGGATTACCCTGCCCCGTGAGTTCCACGCGGGGCGTCAAACGGTCCGTCAGCGTGCGGACTGCCCAGATGAAACTGCCATTGGCAAGCCCGAACACCATGCCACACAGAATTCCGATCGTGAGCCGGCGCCAGTAGCGCCGGAGATAGGGCCAGCCAAAGTCCAGGACATGCTTGAGATTATTCATGTGTCCCCTCTCATACTTGGGACTTTGAATGGAGAGTCAAGCTCGACGGGAGGGAGGGCATGTGCTGAGTTAGCCGCAGCGCTCCGGTTAGCATAAAATCAAACCACGGGCGTAAGCGTAAGATACCAAAATCCTCCAAATAAAGTAATCCAACCAACCACTGCCAACCAGCGCGCAACTCTTCTCAAAAGAAAAGACACTATAAACAAGCCAATGAATGAAAACCAAACCGTAACTCCTGCTGCTTCGCTTATTGGCAACCTTCTGCGCGGATCTGTCGAAGCGAGCACAACTACGCAAGCAATGAGCAGCGTCTCGAACAAGCAAAACAAAATGCGGAGCGAACGGTAATACGGATGTGTGGGAGTCGTGTCCATAATCCCTAGCTCGTGAATTTGCAATACATCTGCACTACGACTCGAGTCATACCAGTAAAAGACCGACGATTGCTTCCATGATGTGTCGTTTCGGTTGACGCATAGATGGTGTTGAATTGTCGCATTATCGGTTTGCCCGCGACGTTACTTGCGATCATCCATCGTGCGCCAAACTCAAATTCATCGGGCACGATATACGCATTTCCTGCCCGCGAGCAACCGAGCGGGGAGAAACAAAACGGCTCGAATCACGGCGAACAGTGCGCCTACCGTGATGCCAATGAGACGCAACGGCAACGAGACCAGCCAGACCAGCGGCAAGAGAATCAATGCCAGCAGCGCCACCGGCCAGGACAACACGAACAAGATGCACCATCCAATGAATAGAATCAGAACTTTCATGTCGCTTCTACATTGTCACTTTCCTGCCGGACGTCAACGGTCGGTTCAACCCTTGTCACCTTCTTTGCCGCCGGGTCATTCGCTCTTCCCAATTCCAATTTGTTTGAGGAACGGCTCGATGGAGCGGGGTCGTCCGAGAAATTTCTCAATCGAAATGTTCACGTCGCGCGAATCACCCGGTTCATAGATCTCCGCCCGCAATCGTAACTCCACGTACTGCGGGTCGTCGGCGCACGGATCCAAGCCTGCAAGGTCTGCGTTTGCCCCGGAATCATTCCGCGGTTAAGTAGTCACTTCATCGACTTCAAGAACGTGATCAGGTCGGCAACTTCCTGCTTGCTCAGTTGCGCGTCGAGACCCTGCGGCATCACCGAGATCGTCCCCGGTCGGATGTCGGCGATGTCGGCCCGAGCGATGCGCGCCTCGGTGTCCGGCCCGGTCGCGAGCACGACTTCGTCAGCCCCGTCTTTGCGCAGCACGCCGCTGAAGCTATCCCCCGCTTTATTGACGACGACCACCGGTTCGAAGCTGCGCACGAAACTGGCGCTTGGATAGATCACGGCTTCGAGCAAATCTCGTTCGGTGCGGATCTTGCCAATGTTGCCGAGACTCGGGCCCACGTGGCCGCCGACATAACCGATCTCATGGCAGGTGAGGCAGGCGGTCTTGGTGCTGTTGAACACCAACTGTCCGCGCCGGATGTCGCCGTTAAGCGTCTTCAACTCGTTGAGCAATTCTTCGAGGTGGGCGGCCTGCTTCGTGGCATCCACGTCGAGCGTCGCGAAATACTCCTCGGCGTCCTTTTGCGTGGCTTCGGGGAATTTCGCGAAGTGTGGTCTGAGCTGGCTGGGGATCAGTCCCTTCGCACTCTTCGATTCGCGCAACGAGGCGACGAACTTTGTTCCCAGCGCGTCATCACCACCGCCGTCGAAGGCCTCGCACAGTTTGTTCAATTCCAGCGGCCCGGCGGACTTCAAGTTGTCGGTGAGCGCCGCAAGCTGTTCCGCCTCGATCCTCGAATGCCCGAGCACGCCCGCCGCAGCGCTGCGAGTGGTCGGCGCGTTGTCGGCGGCAAGGCTGGCGCGCAGGAAATCAAATTCAATGGTGTCGAGCGAAGCGCCGGCCGGCAATGCCACGAGCGCGTCCAGTCGAAGTTGACCGGCTTGTTTGGTTTCGTGACCAATCGCCCTCAGCGCCGCGACGATGTTTGTGTCGCTGTTCAAGGTGCGGGCGGCGCGAACGGCGGACGGTTTCGAGGCGGAGTCGTTTCCCGAAAGAACCGACTGCACCGCCGCCTTCCAGCTCTCCGGTGGTTGCTTCAAACCAGCGTTGGATATGGCATCCAAAGCTGCGACGCGCGTGTCGTCACGGAATCCGGACTGCGTGACTGAATCGGCAAGCAACTGTTGACCGGCCTCGGCGCGCGTGACGATGCGGAGTTGGCTGTTCAAAGCCTTGCGTTCGGCATCGGCAATTCCGGGCGCAGTGAGACGTTCACGAAACCAGCCGGCGAGTTCGCCGCCCCAATCGGAGTGGCGACCGAGAATCCAATTCGCTGTGCCGCTCATGCGCTCGTCGGCCGCGGTCAGGAACGGCACGACCTCGGTCGGTTTCAGGTCGCTGCCGTCCATCTGATCAAGGGCGATGAGAGCGGCACGGCGGACGTTCGGTTGGTCGGATTTCAGTCCGGCGCGGGTTGGTTCGGCGGCGTCGATGTCAATCAAGGCGCGAATCAACGCTTGTTCGAGTACGCGATCTTTGCCCGAAACGGCGATCACATCCAGCATCAAAGGAACGGATTTCTTGTCGCCCATCCGGCCTAAACCCTCGGCGGCGGCTCGTAGCGCATGAGCGTTTTGCTCATCCGGCTCTGAGCGGTAACGGGAAAGCACGCTGACAAACTTGGAACGATTTTTTTGCGGTGCAGTCAGAACAGCTTTTTGCAATACGGCCGACGGATTTTTCAGGTCGAGAGTTGGTGGCCTGACCAGCTTTGCATACGCCGCAGCGCGACCCTTGCCAGTCAACCTTGGCGCTCCCGATTTTCGCACCCGGTAAATCGCGCCCAACACATCCGGCTTCGCGAGTTGCGAACTGGGGCAACAAAGTTTGTACCAGCCGCCGGTGTCCACCACGAGCAGGCTGCCGTCGGCGTCCGGCAAGACATCCGTCGGATGGAAATCCACGCCATCGGACACGAGGAAATCGCTGTCGGTGCTCGCGTAAGTCGCGCCATTCGGCTTGAGGATGTGTCGCGTCACCCTGCGCAGGTTGAAAGTCGTGGCGAAAAAGTTGTCGCGAAATCCAACGCCAAAGACATCGCTTTCGTAACGGCAGAGCGCACATTCGGCAGCGGGGCCGGCCTGGTAAAACGGATGCATGACCTCGGGGCTGGCCCGTTTCACGCGGCCATCTTCGATCACGTCGTGAATCTTGCCGAACACCGCGCCATAGACCGCGTGACCAATGCCGTCGCGAAAACCGGGCTGGCTGAAATCAATGAACGTGCTCGTGAAGATTGTCTCGCCTTCAGGTGTGAAGGCGACCTCGACCGGGTTGTCCATGCCGCCAGTCATGATGACGTCGAGGTCTGAGCCATCGGGCCGCGCACGATAGATGTGCGCCGCCTTGTCTTTCAATGTGCGACCGTTGCCGAGCTTGTGGGTCTGCTCGGCGAACGCGCCCTTTGTCCAATAGATGTAACCGTCCGGGCCAAGGTAAGGCCCGTGAATGTCGTTGGCGCAACCGGTGAGTGTGCCGCCCTTGAACCACTCCTCGCGCACGTCGGCGAGGCCGTCGCCGTTCGTGTCCTTGAAGCGCCAGATGCTTGGCGGCGCGGCCACATAAACCCAGCCGTCATGCCACAGACAACCTTGCGGGAACATCACTTTGTCAGCAAACACGGTGGCCTTGTCGAATTTGCCGTCGCAGTCCGTGTCTTCGAGGCACAGCACGCGGGCCGTCGGGTCCTTGAGTTGTTCAACCGGCTTTGCGTTAGAGCCGGACGAGTCGGTCACGTAAAGCCGGCCGTGGTCATCGAAACTGGCGCTGACCGGACGCGGGGCCAGGTTGGTGCCCCCAGCCAGTTCGACCTCGAACCCGTCGGGCACGGTGAAGGTTTGCGTGGGAAACTTGAATTGAGCAGCTTGGGTGGCGAGTGCAGCGCACAGCGTCAGGCTGAAATAAAGTCGCAATTTCATGGTTTGTCTGACCAGTAAACCGCACTGCCGGAAAAACGCAACGCGCAAAGTGAACTAAAGGAGCGGAGAAAGAAAATGACAAGCGCGGCCAAATCCGTTTCACTCTCCGCCGTTTTGCGATGTGTTTACGAATCGTAAATCGTAAATCATAAATCGTAAATTCAGCGAGATGCCCAAACGCACCGACATTCACAGCGTCCTCATCATCGGCGCCGGCCCGATCATCATCGGCCAGGCGTGCGAGTTCGATTACTCCGGCACGCAAGCCTGCAAAGCCCTCAAGGAAGAAGGCTACCGCGTCGTCCTCGTCAACTCCAATCCGGCCACCATCATGACCGACCCGGAGTTCGCCGACCGCACTTACATCGAGCCGATCACGCCCGAGTGCGTGGAGAAAATCATCGTGCGCGAGTTGGAGGAGATGAAGCGCATGGGCGTCCCGGTTGCAATGGGGAGCGCGCCCGCCCCGGGCGCACCCGAACGCGCCTCGCGTTCGGGAAAAGTCGAAGCCGGGGCGGCTTCGACAACGCGCGAGGCGCGCGTGCTCCCCAATGTTCCAAATAAACTCGTCCTCCTCCCCACCCTCGGCGGGCAGACCGCACTCAACACCGCCATGTCGCTGCACCGCTCCGGCGTGCTGCAAAAACACGGCGTTGAAATGATCGGCGCAAAGGCCGAGGCAATCCAGAAAGGCGAAGACCGCCAGATTTTCAAAGACCTCATGTTGAGCATCGGCCTCGACGTGCCCATCTCCGGCACGGCCCACAACATGGACGAAGCCCGCGCCGTGGCCGACAAGATCGGTCGCTTCCCGCTGATCATTCGCCCGGCGTTCACCCTCGGCGGCACAGGCGGCGGCATCGGTTACAACCGCGAAGAATTCGAGGAGATCGCGAAACGCGGCATCGAGCTTTCGCCCGTGAACGAAATTCTCATCGAAGAATCCCTGCTCGGCTGGAAGGAATACGAGATGGAAGTCATGCGCGACAAGGCCGACAACTGCGTCATCATCTGTTCCATCGAGAACTTCGATCCCATGGGCGTCCACACCGGCGACAGCATCACCGTCGCGCCCATCCAGACGCTGACCGACAAGGAATTTCAAATCATGCGCGACCAGAGCTTCGCAGTGATCCGCGCGGTCGGCGTCGAGACCGGCGGCTCGAACATCCAGTTCGGCGTCAGCCCGGAGAATGGCCGCATGGTCATCATCGAGATGAACCCGCGCGTCAGCCGCAGCTCCGCACTCGCGTCCAAGGCCACCGGATTTCCCATCGCGAAAATCGCCGCCAAACTCGCCGTCGGCTACCTGCTCGACGAACTCAAGAACGACATCACGCGCGAAACGCCAGCGAGCTTCGAGCCGAGCATTGATTACGTGGTGACAAAAATCCCCCGGTTCGCGTTTGAAAAATTTCCCCAGGCCGATCCAACCCTAACGACCCAGATGAAATCCGTCGGTGAAGCAATGGCAATCGGGCGAACCTTCAAAGAGTCTCTCCAGAAATGTCTCCGCTCCCTCGAAATCGGCCGCAGCGGACTCGGCGGTGATGGAAAGTCGTGGCGAATTGGAACAGAAGTTTACGGAGACAGAGACATCCTTCCCCGCGACGTGATTTCCCGAAAACTCTCCGTCCCCAACGCCGAGCGAATCTTTTTCATCCGCCACGCGCTGCGCGCCGGATTTACGATTGAGGAAATCTTCCAACTG
Source organism: Verrucomicrobiota bacterium (assembly GCA_016200005.1). Lineage (NCBI taxonomy): Bacteria > Pseudomonadati > Verrucomicrobiota > Verrucomicrobiota bacterium. Next base: position 42,890 of record JACQFP010000078.1, read on the forward strand.
ACCAAGATAGACCGCTGGTTCTTGGTGCAGATTAAAGAAATTGTGGATTTTGAGGAGGAACTGGCGGGGGCGATGAACTGAATTAAAATCAGCTTAACACGCGCGAAGCTGTGTTCTATGCTCCCAACCCTATGGCAGAGTTCGTTGGTCTATTGATGATCGTCCTCGCATTGGGGATCGGATGCTGGAGGTTTTTCAAAGGTCGAAAATTACCAGGAAGCGGCTTGGCCCTCTTGGTTCTTGCATGTTTTATTGGAGTTGCGCTGGTGCTGAACAAGCGGGTTTCGGAGTTAAGCTTCGGTAAACTGGCAACTCTGAAAGCGGCGGTCACGCAGGCGCAGTCAGACGCCGACCAAATTGCAGCCGTCCGTCAAAGAGTGGAGGCGCAGGCAGCCACGATTGACCTGGTAGCAAAAGAATCTGCGGACGCAAAGCGTCTCTTGGGCGAACTCAGAAATGAAAATGCGATTGCGGACAAGAAACTGCGAGCTTTGGAGGGAAAGACTTCTGATCTTGGTCAATTGCCAGACGGCCGAATTATGACCGGCGGTTTTGTTCTCGGTCGAGCTTCCGTGTTGATCGATGGTGTGACAAACCTTGTGGCTCTATTCTCAAAAGGAAAACCCAAAGAAGCCTTCGACATCGCTCGCGATTGTGTGCGGCGCTATGAAGAATCGGCTGCTATGACCAAAGGGATGCAAGCCTCCGTAGGTGATGTCGTTTTATCGAAGGACGGAGTCTCTATGATGTATGAGGCTGGGGCAAAGAGTGCCTTGATGGTAAACGAGAATGAAGTCGGTCTGAAATGGGCACGTGCCGGTGTTCAGAATGATCCGCGGCCTGAAATGAACGCCCTTTTGGCCGCTGCGTTGATCAAATCAGGTCGAGATGACGAAGCGCAAAAATTCATTCAAGAGACAATCTCGAAGGGTGGGACTAATGCACAGACGTTTAGGGCCTTGCTTGAACAGCAGGGCATATTGCGAAAGCGGTGATACAACGCTGGACGAAGACTGACTAGTCATTAGTGCATCCCTTCTCTGCTCCGCTCGCGAATCCCAACAGGGCGGACTCACTCGCGCCCGCTCGTTCGGCCCTTGCGGGCCTTTGACTGCGGAAAATTCTTTTCGCCGTCTCCCAGTCCAATCCATCAGCCCAGCGGTTGCCCCGAAAGCATTCGGTGCTACCCTGGGAAACCGTCCCCACAAATTCCGCGTCAGGAGCCCGGCTGTGGCAAAGCCCAGCCGCAGCACGTTCGCAAACCCACGCCGCAAAATATTTTCAACCGCCTCCGCCCATCCACCCGCTGCGACTGGTCCTGCGGACACAGTCGCGCTCCGCAAGAAGATGTTTCAAACGCGCGGCCTGTGTGCTACAAAACATTCATGCGCAAGCTTGATTCAGTCTCCGGCAAAATTCACCAAACCGATGCGCGTTCGTTCATGCGCGAGTTGCCCGATGCGTCGGTTGACCTCATCGTTTGCGACGGGCCTTACGCGGTCACGACGCACGATTGGGACAACGTGGCGGACATCCAGCATTTCAATCTCGAACTGCTGAAATCTTTTTCCCGGCTGCTCAAGCCCGGCGGCGCGGCTTATCTGTGCGGCAAGCCGGACTGCATTGATTTCATTGATTACCGGTCGTTTCTCACATTGCAGTCAAAAATTGTTTGGTATCAGCCAAGCCGGCTCGCGCAGGGCCGCATTTCCTACACGAACAATTACGACGTGATCTGCTACTTCACCAAGGGCAAAGCCAAGACATTCAATCTTGACGACATTCGCGTGCCGCAATTGGTGGAGTTGGAGCATCGGCTGCGCTGTGAACGCGTGCCGTCGGTGCGCAATGGCAAATATGGCAAGACGGTGTTCCATCCCGACGGCAAGAATCCCGGCGACGTGTGGGGCGACATCAAGCAACTCACCTACAAGTCGAAGGAACTGGTCAGCCGGGAAATGCTGAACACGATTCAGAAACCGGAAAAGCTGATGGAGCGAATCATCAAGGCCAGTTCAAATCCGGCTGACTTGGTGTTCGATCCGTTCTGCGGTTCGGGAACTGTGCCCGTAGTTTGCCAGCGGCTTGGCCGCAAATTTGTTGCCTGTGAAATCAATGCAGACTACTGCCGACTTGCCGAAGTGCGAATGACTAAGACAGCAAACGGCGTCGAATCGTCGGAAAATCTGTTTGAGTTTTCCACTGTGGGCCGGAACGGACACGCCGTTACTTCTCAAGCCTGCTTGGTGTAAACAACCTTTCCATTTTGTTCAGCCCACTTGATGCTGAGTCCAATGTGGGAAATATCGTTCTTGCTCGCATCAAGCTTCCTTTCTACTTCTTTCAAAACCAAATCCACCGGAACTTCATATATCACGAGAACATCCATTGGGCTGTCCTGATCGAAAACCGCGCAGTAAATGGCGGTGTTGCGCGTGATGCGGTCCAAAGATTTTGCCCGCTTTTCAGGTGTCTTGCTAAACATCCTGTCTAGTTGGAATGTGCCCTTCTTCTTTCCTTTGGAGCAGGTAAGATATTCAAACTTTCGGTCAGGATTCGTCGAGTCGAAAGCGTCTGGTTCGTGCTTTGTTTTGTGAACTTCATGCCCAGGGAGGTGGCCTGCAACGATCATTTCCTTGACGAGACCCGGCTGGAGCAAATTTTTGAATCCATGTTCAGTCGCAATCTCCTGCGCCTTGCGGACGCAGTTGATGATTTGGCTGATGTAATTCATTGACTGCCAGAGAGGCTATTTGCTTTGGCTTGAATTGTCGAGTTGGCGATTCTCGCCGCCAGGCTCGCCGTCTGCTACCTGCTCGACGAAATCAAGAACGATCCCGCGATGGCGGGACGCGAAACCCCCGCCAGCTTCGAGCCAACGATTGATTACGTCGTCACCAAGATTCCGCGCTTTGCCTTCGAGAAATTCCCACAAGCCGGCGTAGCGGCTTTCGGCAGAAAGCCGCCATTCAAGAAATCTTTTAGTTTGCGGCGCTCTGCCGAGACGCCGCTACGGATGAAAAGCGTGGGCGAAGCGATGGCCATCGGGCGCACGTTCAAGGATGGGGAGCAAACGCGCCTCGCGTGTCGGTTTCGACGCCCTCGTCGAAACCACCTTCGCCCCCATCGGATTCGTTCAGCGTGGCGCTGACCGATGCACGCGAGGGCGCGTGCGCTCCCCAGTGCGCTCGCTGGAGATTGGCCGCAGCGGCCTGGGCGGCGACGGCTAACCCTGGCGCATCGGCACGGAAAATCACCTCGCGTCAGAACAAGGTTTCCATTCATCGGCGGATCAGCTATCAAATCGTCACCATGAAATTTCGCGTGCGCGTCGGGAACGATGATTTGCCTGTCGAATTCACTTTCGCGACGCAACGCGACCTGACCCGGTTGGCTCGTTGGCGCTCTCCATCTCCAGAACAGCTACGTAATAATCCGCACGTTCAAGATGCGCTCGAATACTGCCAGCTTGCAAACAAGCGATGGAAAACCTACCGGGCGATTGGCCGAACGGCGGTGTCTTTGAAGGAGATCAAGCGCGCAATTCAAAAGGATGCAAGCACCGAGGTTGTATTTGTGATGCTTGCGCGTGCCGCATGGCACAAACCTTCGCCGATTCTTGGATTCTGTTTTTGCCGAAGAACGTGGTGTCATCATGTCGTGCTGGATTTCGCAGCGTCGCACCCGAACGCCATTGGCCCAGCCGGTGGCGAAGTGCAGGGCGTCGGCGCGGGCATGTTGTATTCGCTCGTTCAAATGGCCAGCGGCATCGGCTTGAAAATCATTTGGGGCGAGGCGACCAAGAATTCCGCCAAGTTTTATGTGAAGACCTTGGCGGTTCGGAATGTGGCCGACCACTTCTTCATCAGAGGCCGCACGCGCCAACATTGTCTTCGACAGTTCGAGCTTGTGGCTTGGCGATGATGCCGCTTGCGTGGCTTGAAAATTTGTGAGAAAGTTTTCGCATGAAGAAAGTTCGCAAAATGAAAATGACGTGGGAAAGCCTGCTGAAGATTGAGGAGAAGCATCCTTTTTCCGCAGGCAATCCGACGGGTTCGTTTGCTTTGCCTGCTTACAAACCGAAAAAGCAATTTCCGGTTCACAAGAAAGCGAATTCCCGCCGTCGTGAATTAGTTCCAGCGTAACCGGCAGCAAGGTTTCCTTTGCCAAACTCGCCGTCGGCTACCTGCTCGACGAGCTCAAGAACGACATCACGCGCGAAACCCCCGCGAGCTTCGAGTCGAGCATTGATTACGTCGTCACCAAGATTCCGCGCTTTGCCTTCGAGAAATTCCCGCAGGCCGACCCCACGCTCACCACGCAGATGAAGAGCGTGGGCGAAGCGATGGCCATCGGCCGCACGTTCAAGGAAGGGGAGCACACGCGCCTCGCGTGTCGGTTTCGACGCCTCGTCGAAACCATTTTCCACTGCATCGGATTCGTTCAGCGAGGCGCTGACCGATGCACGCGAGGGCGCGTGCGCTCCCCTGCGCTCGCTGGAGATTGGCCGCAGCGGTCTGGCCGGGGACGGCCACCAGTTCGCCATTGCGGCAGATGATGATGGTTTCTCTGTCCTTTTCCAGTTTGGCCAGCAGGCTGGAAAAGTTGGTTTTCGTCTCGTGAACATTCACCGTTTACATTGCCACCACATTAGTCCAGTTAGTCCATCACGCCTGCGGTAGAGCTGGGTGTGTCAGACTCGCCGTCGGCCAAATCCGGTTTCGCAATGGCTTAAGGTTGACGCCCCGAACCTCCAGGGCGGGCCGCACAAATTTGGTTGCCGATTGCCATGCCCAACCGTTAAGTACCCAGCCCACGATGAACATTCTCATTACCGGCGGCGCTGGTTACATTGGCTCGGTGTTGACTCCCACGTTGCTGTCGTTCGGTCACGAAGTCACCGTGCTGGACAATTTTTGTTTCCGGCAGAACAGCCTGACTGATTGCTGTCAGTATTCGACCTTTCACGTGGCGCGCGGCGATTGCCGGGAGGAAGCGATCGTGAAGCCGCTGGTGGCGAAAGCCGATGTCATCATCCCGCTGGCGGCGCTGGTGGGCGCGCCGCTTTGCAATCAGGACAAGGTCGCCGCGCAAACCACGAATCAGGACGCAGTGGAGATGCTTTGCCGCCTGGCAGGGAAGACGCAGCGCTTCCTGATGCCCGTAACCAATAGCGGCTACGGCATCGGCGAGAAGGGCACGCATTGCACGGAAGACTCTCCGCTGCGGCCCATCTCGCTCTACGGCGTGACGAAGGTCAAAGCCGAGGAAGCCATTCTCCAACGCGAGAACAGCATCAGTTTCAGGCTGGCCACGGTGTTCGGCATGGCGCCACGGATGCGCTTGGATTTGTTGGTGAATGATTTTGTTTATCGCGCCGTCCACGATCGTGCGGTGGTGATTTTTGAAGGGCATTTCAAACGCAACTTCGTTCACATCCGGGATGTCGCCCGCGTGTTTGTGCATGGGCTGAACCATTTCGAGGCGATGCGCGGCAAGCCGTACAATGTCGGGCTGGATGATGCGAACCTCTCCAAGCTGGAACTCTGCGCGGTGATCCAAGAGCATCTGCCCAAGTTCGTTTATCTCGAAGCACCCATTGGGGAGGACCCGGACAAGCGGGATTACATCGTCTCCAACACGCGCATCGCCGCCACGGGTTTCAAGCCGGAGTGGAATCTGGATCGGGGCATTCAGGAGTTGATCAAGGGTTTCACCATTTTGCGCAACACGATTTATTCGAACGTCTGAATCGCGTGGCGCTGCTGTGAAACTTTCTCCTGATCAAGTGACGGCCGTGATTCTCGCCGGCGGTTTCGGCACGCGCCTTCAGCATCTGTTGCCGAACCTCCCCAAGCCGATGGCGCCCGTTGCGGGAAAACCGTTTATCGAATGGGTCGTGCGTTACCTGGCGCGGCAAGGGGTTCGCCGCCTCGTGATTTCCACCGGCTACCTGGCTGAAATGGTGGCACGCCATTTTCGGCCGCAGCCGGTGAAAGGAGTGAAAGTGAGTTGTGTGGCAGAAGCGAAACCTCTGGGCACGGCGGGGGGATTCCTCAATGCGGTTCGGGTGTCCAAAGGAGAACCGGTGGCGTGGCTGGTGTTGAATGGGGACTCGCTGGCTTTGGCGCCGTTGCGCGACATGTTTCGAACCTTGAGTGGTTCGGGCGTCGAAGGCGTCGTTCTCGGTGTGCCGATGGCGGATGCCTCGCGTTATGGGACAATCACGCTCGACGCAGAAGGCGGGTTGCGCAGCTTCAACGAGAAGAAACCCGGCGCCGGTATCATCAACGCGGGAGTTTATTTGTTTCGTGCGTCGGCCATCGAAGTATTTCCGGCTCGTGCGCCATTGAGTTTCGAGGTGGACGTGTTCCCGGCATTGACGGCGCGCCAGGCGGGGTTGAAAGTGTGCGTGACGCAGGCGCCGTTCCTGGACATCGGCACGCCGGACTCGCTCGCCTTGGCGGATTCATTTATCCGGCAACATATCGATGAATTCGCGACCGATTGAAAATTGATCCGGACCTATCCAGCGTGAAGCCGACAACACAACACACCTGTTCGAAGCACAAAGCGGCCACCATGACTCGCAGCGGTGTTGGGATGGGCTTGAAGTTGTCTGAGCGTGGCGGCCTTCCAATGGCTGATTTTCTTCATGGGTTGACCGGCGTGATACCTTAAAGCCCATGATCATCAGTCGAACACCATTCCGAATCTCGTTCTTTGGCGGCGGGACGGATTACCCGGCCTGGTATCGCCAGCACGGCGGCGCGGTGCTGGCGGCGACGATCAACAAATACTGCTATCTGACCTGCCGTTACCTGCCGCCGTTCTTCGAGCACCGCATCCGCGTTGTCTATTCCAAAATCGAGATGTGCCAGAAGCCGGAGGAAATTGCGCATCCCGCCGTGCGCGCCATCCTGGGATATCTGAAGCTGGAGCGCGGCGTGGAGATTCACCACGATGGCGACCTGCCAGGGCGCAGTGGCATGGGTTCGAGTTCCGCGTTCACCGTGGGGCTTTTGCACGCGCTGCGCGGGTTGCAGGGTCAAATCACCGGCAAATATCAACTCGCCAGCGAGAGCATCCACATCGAACAGGACCTCCTGCGGGAAACCGTGGGGTCGCAGGACCAGGTCTGCGCGGCGTTTGGCGGAGTCAATCAAATCAGATTCCTGCCCAGCGGCGAGGTGTCCGTTCAACCGCTGACGCTGTTGCCCGGTCGTTTGCGCGAGTTGAGTTCCCACCTGATGTTGTTCTACACCGGCATCCAGCGAACGGCCTCCAACATCGCGGCGAGTTACGTCACCAGCATGGACTCCAAGAGCGCGCTGTTGACACGCATGAAGGATCTGGTGGAACAAAGCAGTGAGATTTTGAGCAGCAAAGCGGACTTGACGAAATTCGGCGAACTGCTGCACGAAACCTGGGTCGCCAAACGCAGTCTGGGCGACAAGATTTCAAACTCCGAGGTGGACGGACTTTACGAAACGGCGCGGGCCGCGGGCGCACTCGGCGGCAAACTGCTGGGCGCCGGCGGCGGCGGATTTATTCTCCTGTTCGTGCCACCGCAAAAGCAGGAGGCCGTGCGTAAGCACCTCAACAAACTGATCCATGTCCCGTTTGAGTTCGAGTTTTCGGGCAGTCAGATCATCTTTTTCGATCCGCAGGAAGATTATTCCGAACAGGAACGCGTCCGCGCAGCCCAGCAAATACAAGCCTTTCGCGACCTGCCTGAGTGAAGCCAATCTCAGAGTTGCCTCTATCCCAGCGAAATGAAAAGTTGACACTCATTCGCGGTTCTGGTCTTATCGCGCTCCCTTTCGAGGGAAATTATGTACGCTGTATTGGAAACCGGAAGCAAACAGTATCGTGTCGCCGCGGGCGATACGCTGAAAATCGAACGCCTGGACACCGCCGCCGGGCAGCCGTTTACATTTGACCGCGTATTGCTGGTCAACAACGACGGCCAAGTCACGGTCGGTTCGCCCACCGTGCCGCAGGCCACCGTGGTCGTCGATGTCGTCGAGCATATTCGCGGCGATAAGAAACTGACATTCAAAATGAAACGCCGGAAAGGCTATCACAAAACCATCGGCCACCGGCAGGAACTGACGGTGGTCAAAGTCAAAGAGATCAAAGCTTAATTTATGGCACATAAGAAAGGTCAAGGCAGTGTCCGCAACGGGCGCGACAGCGTCAGCAAACGGCTCGGCGTGAAGGAATTTGGCGGTCAAGTTGTCACTGCCGGCAGCATCCTCGTCCGCCAGCGCGGCACCAAGTTCGTCGCCGGCAGGAATGTCGGCACCGGACGCGACTGGACGTTGTTCGCTCTCGTCGATGGCAAGGTGCTGTTCGACAAAGGCAGCAAGCGCATCAACGTGATTCCGGCGGAAGCAGTTAACAACTAAGCCAGCCTTGAAATATTTCACGGCGAGGTCATCGGCCTCGCCTTTTTTGTTGGAGTTCAAGCTTTAGCTTGCCGCGCTTCCCGCCATCATTGAGACAATCTAAAGATTGAACTCCAACAAACGATCATGTTCATCGACGAAATCAAAATCTTCGCCCGCGCCGGGCACGGCGGCAAGGGCTGCGTGGCGTTCCGTCGCGAGAAGTATCGTCCCAAGGGTGGCCCGGACGGCGGGAACGGCGGCGCCGGCGGGAGTGTGATTCTCCAGGCCGACCACGACTTGAATAATCTCATCGCGCAATATTATTTGCCGCGCTTGATTGCCAAACCGGGTGAAGCAGGCCTGGGCAAAGGCATGGACGGCCACGCCGGCAAAGACCTCGTCGTAAAAGTTCCGTGCGGCACTCTGGTTTGGCGACTGGTGGCAGAAAGTGAACCAGACCACGGCAATCCCCTCACCTGGCCTGAAGACCACCCTCTCCCCGTCGGACGAGGAGGGGGTCGGCGTGAGAATTCCCCGAAAGATTCGCGCATTGAACCCCAGAACCGCCAGGACAAATTTATGTTGCATATGCAACATGAAACTGTCCGAGCGGTTCATGGTGAGGGGCCGCGCTCTGTCATGGCCACGAGCGCAAGCAAGCGTCCGTTGCTGCGCAGCACCAGTGCCGGCAGTGCGATGGAAATTGATTTGAGCAAGGAACGAACTGCCGGGCCGTCCACAGCGGGCGCGTCGAAGGGCGAACTGGTCGCGGACCTCACCGAACACGGACGTCAGTTTGTGCTGTGCAAAGGCGGACGCGGCGGCTTGGGCAATCGCAACTTCGCCACGGCCGCGCGCCAGACCCCCCGCTTTGCCCAACCGGGTGAACCGGGCGAGGAGGGCGAGTTCTTGTTGGAACTGCGCATCATGGCCGAGGTCGGCCTTGTTGGTTTTCCTAACGCCGGTAAATCGACCTTGCTGACCGCCATTTCGCACGCATGCCCCAAGGTCGCGCCATATCCGTTCACCACGCTGCATCCGCAAATCGGCATCGTCGAGTATCCCGATTTTCATCGGCTCACCGTTTGCGACGTGCCCGGCCTCATTGAAGGCGCGCATAACAATGTCGGCCTTGGCCACGCTTTTTTGCGCCACATCGAGCGCTGTAAGATTCTGGTGTTGCTGCTCGACATGGCCGGTGTCGATGGCCGCCTGCCGTGGGACGATTACCAGCAACTCCTCAGCGAACTGGAACTTTACGATCCCGCGTTGCTGGAAAAGCCGCGCCTTGTCGTCGCCAACAAAATGGACGAAACCGTGGCCGAGGAAAACTTGAGGAAGTTCAAACGCAAGGTTCGCAAGACGCCCGTGCTGCCCATCGCCGCTGCGTTTGATCAAGGCATCGAGAAATTCAAAAAGACCATTCGCGAGCGCGTCGCGCAGGCCGGGATTGGTGATTGAGAGATTGACGCGGTTGATGAGAGGATTGCGTTCTTGTCGCTGACGTGGCAGCATGAGTCTTCAAATAGGAGTTGCACAAACAAAACCGATGCCATGAATTGCTATTCAAATAAGGATTGTGTGCGCCCGGCCATCCACAAAACGCTGTTGCTTTTGCTGCTCGTCATCGGGCTTTGGCCGTTGACCGGCTGGAGTCAGGGCGACATTCCGGGCGTGCCGTGGGAAGGCGAATCGGGTGTTACTGAAACCATCGAAGCAATCATGGCGCGCGACGATCCGTTGGGGATCGAGCCGGACCGGATGTTGCCCCGGTCGGTTTCTGACCGCAATAATCTGCCTCAGAACCCGGACTCCCCTTACGCCGCGCATTTTCCGATTTCCGGGCCGTCGAGTGGAAATCCGGCCGCTGGAACAGATACCAACAATGTCACCACCAGTTTCCTGGGCACCGACCTGACGGAATCCAATTTCTTCCCACCCGATAGCATGGGCGACGTCAGTCCCACCCAGATTTTGCTTTGTGTAAATGGACGGATCAAAGTGTTTGATAAGAACGGCAACCTCGGGCCGTTGAACACCACCACGGACAATTTCTTTCAGTCGGTCCGCAACAACTCTGGCACCAGCGATCCGCGCGTCCGTTACGACCGGCTGACCGGCCGCTGGTGGGTGGTCATGATCAACGTCGCCACCGTCAATCGCGTCCTCATCGCGGTCAGTTCTGGCCCGACGATTACCGGCAGTTCCGGTTTTACCTTTTTCCAGTTCGAGCACGACATGGTCGGGACAGTGCCGAATGATGACTTGGGGGACTTTGCCGATTACCCGACGTTGGGCGTGGACCGCCACGCTCTTTATGTGGGTGTGAATGTCTTCACCGCCATCGGGGTGGGCCGGCTGGGATCCACCGCTTTCGTGATTAATAAATCCAATCTGTTGACCGGAACGCTCACCGTCACGGCCTTCAGGCGAATAAGTTCCGTCAGCAGTTCCGGCGGCCCGACCACTCCGCAAGGTGTGGACAATGATGATCCGGCCTCGACCGAGGGATATTTTATCGGTGTGGCGCAATCCGTTTTCGGGCAGTTGGTCGTGCGTCGCGTCACCAATCCGGGCGGAACACCGGCCATTTCGGGCAACTTGAATCTCACGGTGCCGGCGACTGCGTCTCCGCTCGGCGGGGTTCCCGCGCAAGGCAGTTCGCCTGCGTTGGATGATCTCGACGATCGATTATTTGCGGCGCGAATGCACAAAGGCAGCCTGTGGACCGCGCACAATATCCAGGTGAACACCAGCGGCGTGGCCAGTTCGAGTGGCGGCCGTGACGGCGCTCGCTGGTACGAGATCACCAATTTGACCGCCACGCCGATGTTGCGGCAATCCGGTACGCTGTTCGATCCCGCCAGTTCGACTCTGCGCAGTTTCTGGATTCCCACCTGCGCGATGTCCGGTCAGGGCCATGCGCTGCTCGGATGCAGTGTGGCGGGCGCAAACGAGTTTGCCGAAATTGCGCTGGCCGAACGGCTGGCGGACGATGCTTTGGGCACCCTTCGTGCGCCCATCGTTGCGAAAGCCAGTTCCACTTCGTACAACCCGGGAGACATTTCCAATCCCTATCGCTGGGGCGATTATTCCATCGTCACGGTTGATCCCAGCGACGACATGACGTTCTGGACCGTTCAGGAATATTGTAGCGCGCAAAATGTCTGGGGCATTCGCGTGATCAAGTATCAAGCGCCGCCGCCGGCCACACCCAGCAGTTGCGACCCGGCCTCGGTGCTGCCGGGCGACACCGGTGTGAATGTAACCGTCTCCGGCGTTTCGACCGATGGCTCCGGTTTTTTTGATCCCGGCCCGGGCTTTCCCAATCATCTCTCGGTCACCGTCACGGGTGGCGGAGTGACTGTCAACCAGGCGGTGTTTACGGACCCAACCCACGTGACGCTGAATTTGACCATCGCCACGAACGCCGCGTCCGGCGCCCGGACCGTGACCGTGATCAACCCGGACGCGCAATCGGCAACCAGCGCCACCGGCATCCTCACCATTGGCGGAACGAACTCCGTAAATCTGAACATTTCGTTTTCGAACCCGAACGTGGTTCTCACCTGGCCCATTTCAGCCACGGGTTTCAAGCTTCAAACCATTGACGCGCTGATGCCGCCCGCCTCCTGGACAGATGTTACCAACGCACCTGTGCCGGTGAACGGCCAGAATGCGGTGACCATCGGCCCGGCTGTCGGCATCCGCTTTTTCCGGCTCACCAAACCGTGATCCGTCATGGTGGAAGACCGTGCTGCCAATCTCCGACGCGTTCGATCAAGGGTTTGAACAATTAAGAAAGATGTTTCGCGATGTTGTGCAGGGGACTCAAGGAAACCAATTTTGCTTTTCCACGCCTGTTGACCCGGCAAAATGAAACGGCCCGCTTGACAGATCTGTAGAGTAAGACATTCTTACTTCGTGACGACAACGATCTCCAGCAAGGGCCAAGTTGTGATTCCGCGACCCGTGCGTGAACGGCACAGGATTCGGCCCGGCGACGACTTCCTGCTCTTCGAGCTTTCCAACGGCGACATCCTGCTCCGACACGTCCGCGCGCCGAAAAGGTCGCTGGCCTGGCATTTGCGGCGATTACACGGACTGTCCTTGGAACGGAGTCCCGAACGCGTGCGGGAGGTGGCTTGGTGAAATGGCTTTTGGATACCAATGCGCTTTCCGAACTCACCAAACCGTCGCCCTTCGCTGGTCTGTTCGATTGGCTCGAGGTGAACGAACCGGAAACCGCACTCAGCGCGATCAGTGTCGGTGAAATGGTCGCTGGGCTGGAAAGATTGCCGGAAGGCAAACGGCGTCGTTCGCTTGAACGCGCTTTGAAATTTTTGCGTGAGGATTACGCGGGTAAGATTCTGGATTTCACCGAGGGGGTTGCGGTTGAATGGGGACGCCTCGTGGCTGAGGCCCGAAAGCGTGGACGCAATTTATCAGTCCTCGACAGCCAGATTGAGGCGACGGCCATCCATTTCGGTTTGACCGTTGTCACGCGCAATCAGGTCGATTTCTTTCATCCCGTTTTCAATCCGTGGGACGATTCTACTTCCCGTTGAATTCCTTTCAAAATCATTATGCTTAAAGCTGGAATCGTCGGTTTGCCCAACGTCGGCAAATCCACCCTGTTCAACGCCGTCACGCGCACGCGCAAGGCGGAGGCGGCGAACTATCCTTTTTGCACCATTGACCCGAACCTTGGCATCGTTACCGTGCCGGATGCACGGCTTGAACCTCTCGCGAAGATTGCCAAAACTTCCGTCATCATTCCGGCGGCGATTGAGTTTGTTGATATCGCTGGTCTGGTCAAAGGCGCGTCCCAAGGGGAAGGACTCGGAAACAAATTCCTGACTCACATCCGCGAAGTGGATGCCATGGTGCAGGTCGTCCGCTGCTTTGAAGACCCGGACATTCATCACGTCGCCGGCGCGATTGATCCGATTCGCGACATTGAAACCATCATCACCGAACTGGTGCTGGCCGACCTTGAAGCGGTGAAGAAGCGGCTCGCCGGCGTTGCCAAGGACGCCAAGCGCGGTGACAAGGTGGCAATTGCCGAAGAGTCCGTGCTGAAAAAACTGGAGCCGCACCTCGATGCCGGAAAGCCGGCGCTCACTTTGAATCTAACGCCCGAAGAAAAGGTTGTCTCCAAGGGCTTTTTCCTGATGACGGACAAGCCGACCATATTCGCAGCGAACGTGAAGGAGTCCGATCTGGCCAACGCCAACGCCAATCCGCACGTGGCCAAGGTCCGCGAATACGCGCGCACGCATCACGCTTGCGAGACGGTGGTCATCAGCGCGCAAATCGAGAGCGACCTCATCGACCTTTCGCCGGAGGAGGCAAAGGAATTCTTGAAGGAACTCGGCGTGAACGAATCAGGCGTCGGCGCGCTCATTCGCAGCACGTATCATTTGCTTGGTTTGCGAACTTATTTCACCGCCGGTGAAAAAGAAGTCCGCGCTTGGACCATCCACGCGGGCGACACCGCGCCTAAAGCTGCTGGTGTCATTCACACGGATTTCGAGCGCGGGTTCATCAAGGCCGAAACAGTTGCCTACGATGACCTCGTAAATTGCGGCTCCGTCGCCGCCGCCCGGGAAAAAGGACTCTACCGGATGGAAGGCAAGGAATACGTGGTGCAGGACGGCGATGTGATGCTCTTCAAGTTCAATGTCTAGGCGCGACCGGGTTGGAGTTCAACCTTCAGGTTGTTCCGTGCCCGCTGGACAAGCTGAAGCTTGAACTCCAACGATGCACCCGGCGACAGCCAAATTCACACTCGCCATCAAGCGCCGGGTCCCCTTTACTTTCCTCCCAACGATATGAAAAAACTTTTGCTCATTGGCTGTCTTGCGCTGCTCACGATCACCACGACATGGTCACAAACCAAGGTGGATTTCAAGCGCACGGAGGATGTGATTTATGGGCGCAAGTTCGGCACGGCTTTGACGCTGGATGTGGTTCAGCCGGCCAATTCCAACGGCTTCGGAATCATTTTTGTGATCAGCGGCGGGTGGTTTTCCAGTCACGACGCCATCAATCCGAACTCTTACATGCCGTTTCTGGAACGCGGCTACACGATCTTTGCAGTGGTTCACGGGTCGCAACCGAAATTTCAAGTGACCGAGATTACCCAGGACATGCACCGCGCCGTGCGGTTCATCCGTCACAACGCGGCGAAGTATGGTGTTGATCCAAATCATCTGGGCGTCACCGGCGGCAGTGCAGGCGGTCATCTTTCGCTGACTCTGGGAACGCAGGGCGAGCCGGGCAAGGACGACGCCAAAGACCCCGTCGACCGCGAAAGCAGCGCCGTGCAAGCGGTGGCTTGCTTCTTTCCGCCGACGGATTTCCTGAACTACGGGCAGCCAGGCGAAGACGCGGTTGGCGTCGGCATCTTGAAAGATTTCAAACCCGCCTTCGGTCCGCGCTCGGAGACGGCGGAGGAACGGCAAAAATTGGGCAAGGAAATCTCACCGATCTATTTTGTCACATCGAACATGCCGCCAACCCTCATCATTCACGGCGACGCCGACAAGCTGGTGCCCATTCAACAGGCGGAGTCATTTGTGAAACGGGCGAAAGAATTTGGCACCACCGCCAAACTCATCGTCAAGGAAGGCAAGGCGCATGGTTGGAAAGACATGAATTTGGACATGCCTGCCTTGGCGGATTGGTTTGATCAGTATCTGCGCGGACTTAAGCCGAAGGATCGGGTCAGCCGGCGTATCGGGTTCACTTCAAAGACAGATTCCGGACCTTTCCGCGCATACGACACAGTGTTTATCGCAGCTATCCAGAGTCGGTGGTATGACTTGCTGGACAAGCGCGATCTTGCGCGCGGACACAATGGCGCGGTGGTATTGGCGTTTCGCTTGAATCATGACGGGCGTATCACTGAACTGAAGGAGGTCAAAAACGAGGTGGGCGAACTGGAGGGTTTGATTTGCCAAAAGGCGGTGCTTGAGCCGGCGCCCTTCGAGCGATGGCCCAGTGATTTGAGGAGGAGGGTAGGGACGGATTACCGGGATTTGCATCTGACCTTTTACTTTGACACCAACTGACACGGCAGGCGGGGTTTCCGCGGTTGAATCTTTCCCGAACTTAGCTATCTTCACCCCATGCCGATCTACGAATTCCATTGTGACGATTGCAAAAAAGACAGCGAGGTGCTCGTCCGTTCGACCCGCTGGGAAGGAACGCCGTGCCCGCATTGCGGCTCGAAGCGGCTGTCAAAAAAACTTTCCGTCTTTGCTTCCAGCGGGAGCGGTGAGGAACAGCCATCCTGCACAGGCGTTCCCAGTTCGTGCGGTCTGTGCGGCACCGGCAAGGCGCACTCGCACTGATCGGCGGGTTTCAATGCGGCACGGTTAAATCGGCGCCACGGTCGGTGCAGGCAAAAGTGCGCAATCCGCGAAACGCGATTTTGGATTCAACGATTCCATGATTGAATCGACCACCGGCCTCATCCTCCGCACGCGACCGCTGACGGAGACGAGCCTGATCATTTCCTGGCTTACGCCGGACTTTGGGCGCATCGCTACGGTCGCCAAAGGTGCGCGCCGACCCAAATCGCCCTATCGCGGCAAGCTTGACCTCTTTTACCTGGCCGACTTCAGTTTTCAACGCAGTCGCCGCTCGGAGCTGCACACTCTCCGTGAAATTGTGCTTCGTGAAACTCACATGGTCTTGCGCGAGGAACTCGGCTACCTCCAGCAAGCTTCCTACTGCGCCGCGCTCGTCGAACAAGCCACCGAGACCGAAACGCCGTTGCCGGCCGTGTATGCATTGCTGCGCAGCCTGCTCGAACATCTGCCGAAACAATCGCCGCAGCCACAAACGATCTTCGCTTTCGAACTCAAGCTCTTGAACGAACTGGGCCTGAAACCGGATTTGACCAAAAGCAAACTGAGCCCCGGCGCACGACGAATCACCGCCGCGCTGCTCCAAAGCGACTGGCTCGCCCTGACACGATTGAAGTTAAGCCAAGCGCAGACCCTTGAACTCCGGCAGTTCCTGCATGGCTTCCTGATATTTCACCTCGGCCGAATGCCCAAAGGACGACCGGTTTGACGGTTTGGAGTGCCGCCCAAAACCGTTCCCTGGCCGCGCGGACGAAACGTTCTGCATGTCTGTTCCGCCGGTGCGGGCGCCATCGAAATTTGTGTTCATGACGGTGGTTAGTGACGGAAACAACTCAACGCCGGCTGGGACGGCGCCTGCCGCCCTCCCCGCGCGGATTTAATGCGTAGTCCATGGCGTTGAATGTTCAACAGATTGACAAATGAATCGTCACCGTCAACAGTTCCCCAGCTTGACAGCATGAAAATGAAACCGCGCCGTCCTTTTCAGTTCCTTCGCCGATTCGCACCTTCTGGTGTAGCCGCCGACGTGAGGAGGCGGATTTCCGATCATTCGCCACGAGTCCGCCTCTTTACATCGGCTACCACCAGAAGTTTTGAGCGCGCCGCGCTTTTTGCTTCAGTTGTTTTGTGGGTCGCCGCCGCGCCGCCCGCCGTCTTGGCCGCCGAGCTTGATTTCAACCAGCACATCAAACCGATTCTGGAATCCGCCTGCCTCAGTTGTCACGGCCCGGAAAAACCCAAAGGCGGTTTGCGGCTCGACACCAAGGCGAACACGATGAAAGGCGGCGAGAACGGCATCGTTATTGTTCCCGGCCAGCCCGAAAAGAGTCCGCTCTATACCTCGACCATTGTGCCGCCCGACGATGACAAAATCATGCCGCCGAAAGGGGACAAACTCACCAAGGAACAAAGCGACCTGCTCCGCGACTGGATCAAGGCGGGTGCGAACTGGCCGGACGGCGTCACGCTTGCCAAAGTGCAGCGGATTAACTTTGTCAAAGATATCCAGCCGATCCTGGAACTGGATTGCGTGTCGTGCCATCACGAGGGCCATGCCAAAGGCAAGTTGCGATTGGACAACAAAGCTGACGCTTTCAAGAGTGGCAAGCCAGGCCCGGCTATTATTCCCTGGAATCCAGGCAAGAGTTCGCTCTACACCACCACGGTTTTGCCGGCGGACAACGACGATTTGATGCCGCCCAAAGACAAAGGCGGACCGCTTTCGAAGGAAACCACCGAGCTATTAAAGGAATGGATTTCGCAGGGTGCCGTCTGGCCGGATGGCATCACGCTCACGCAGCGCAAGAAGGAGGAAGCCCCCGGCGCCGACGAGTTGCCGTTGATCACAGAAATTCATCATCAGATTCTCGCGAATCTCACCGTGACCAACGAGGCGGGCATGAAGCCTTACACGAATACGATTCCGGGAACGTCCGTTGATTATGCGATGGTGCCGATACATGGCGGCGACTTCGCGATGGGCAGTCCGGAAAATGAACCCGGCCGCAAACCCGACGAAGGCCCGCAACACAAGGTCACCATCGACCCGTTCTGGATGGGCCAATGTGAAGTAACGTGGAGCGAGTACGAGTTGTTCATGTATCCGGAAATGGCCAAGCGCGCCGCCACCGCGCTCGGCCAGAAGGAGAGTCCGTTGATTGATGCCGTGAGCCGTCCCACGCGGCCCTACGTCGAAATGAGTTTCGGCATGGGCAAGGAGGGTTTTCCGGCCATCAGCATGACGCAGCATGGCGCGAACAAATATTGCCAATGGCTCAGCGCCAAGACCGGCCAGTTCTATCGGCTGCCCACGGAGGCAGAATGGGAATACGCCTGTCGCGCCGGCACTACCACCGCTTATTCCTTTGGCGATGACTCTGCCCAATTGGACGACTACGCCTGGTACGGCAAGAACAGCGACTCCAAGTATCAGAAGGTCGGCCAGAAGAAACCGAACCCCTGGGGGCTATACGACATGCATGGCAACGTGGCGGAATGGACGCTCGATCAATATGATCCCGACTTCTACAAACAACTCAACGGCACCGTGGCGCAGAATCCTTGGAACAAAGCGACCAAGCCATACCCGCACGTCGTTCGAGGCGGTTCATGGGACGACCCACCCGACTTGCTGCGCAGTGCTGCCCGCCTTGGTTCGAGCAAATCGTGGAAGGTCCAGGATCCGCAATTGCCCAAGAGCATCTGGTATCACACGGATGCGCAATTCCTTGGGTTCCGCATCATTCGTCCGTTAAAAGTACCACCGCCGGAGGAGTTGCAGAAGTATTGGACAAGCGGCGTGGAGAAGGATTAGCCTTCGCCTGAGAAACCCAATGCCAACGGAACAACAAGCCGGGCTTGGGATGGGCAAACAAAAATAACTTCAAGCAAGAACAAAACCATGAATGTCTCCAAAAATCTGAACGAACAGGAATTGCTCAACCGCCGCGGTTTCCTGAAAACCACCTCCACGGCGGTCGGCGGCGCGTTGCTCGGCGGATTGACGATTGAGCGCAGCGCTTTTGCCGCGGGCGATGACACGCTCAAAATCGCCTTGATTGGTTGTGGCGGTCGCGGTTCCGGCGCCGCGAGCCAGGCGTTGAGCACCAAAGGCAGCGTGAAACTGGTCGCCATGGCGGATGCTTTCAAGGACCACTTGGAAAGCAGCCTCGGCAATCTCAAGAAACAGCATCCCGATCGCGTGGATGTCCCGGAGGACCATCAGTTCATTGGTTTCGACGCCTACAAACAGGCCATTGCGCTGGCCGACGTGGTCATTCTCGCCACGCCCCCAGGATTCCGCCCGATTCATTTCGAGGAAGCAGTCAAGCAGGGGAAAAACATTTTCATGGAGAAACCGGTGGCTACGGACGCGCCCGGGGTCCGCCGTGTGCTCGCTGCCGCCGAGGAGTCCAAGAAGAAGAATCTGAAAGTCGGTGTCGGCTTGCAGCGCCATCACCAGATTGGTTATCTGGAAACCTTGAAACGCCTCAACGACGGTGACATCGGCGACATCGTGGCGATGCGGTGTTATTGGAACGGTAGCACGCCGTGGGTCCATCCGCGCGCTGAACTGGAAAAACAATACGGCCGTCCCTTGACCGAAATGGAATACCAGATGCGCAATTGGTATTACTTCGTCTGGATTTGCGGCGATCACATCTGCGAACAGCACATCCACAACCTCGACGTGATCAACTGGGTCAAGAACAGTTATCCCATCAGGGCGCACGGCATGGGCGGGGTTGAAACGCGCAAAGGCAAGGACTACGGCGAAATCTTTGACCATCACGCCGTGGAATTTGAATACGCCGACGGCTCGCGCTGTTTCAGCCAATGCCGGCATCAACTCGGTTGTTGGAACGATGTTTCCGAACACGCCGTCGGCACCAAAGGCGCCGTTCACATGACTGATGGCCGATGGAACATCACCGGTTCAAAGGCTTGGCGTTTCGATGGAAAACAGGAGCGCGAACGTTATCAACAAGAACACGACGATCTTTTCGATGCGATCCGAAACAACAAGCCTTACAACGAAGCGGAAAACGGAGCCAAGAGCACCATGACCTCCATCCTCGGACGTATGGCGACTTACTCCGGCAAAGTGATTGATTGGGAGCGCGCCATTAACTCGGAGATCAGCGTCATGCCGAAGGTTTTTGCCTGGGACGCGAATCCGCCGACCATGCCGAACGAGAGCGGTTGGTATGCCCACGCGGTGCCGGGTGCCACCGCCGTCGTCTAGTCCGGGTCACGATTGAACAATGGAATGGCCGGCCAATTTGGTCGGCCATTTGTCTATACTCGAATGAAAATCACCTGGCCCTTCAACTTCGCCACATTCCTGCCGGGCCTGCTTTTCGTAAGCGGATGTTCCACTCCGGCAACCCATTCGCTGCAACGGTTCGAGTTCACTCAGCCACAGATGGGCAGCCTGTTCAGCATCACACTTTACGCGCCCGACAAAGTGACCGCCGACCAGGCCGCCAAAGCTGCGTTTGATCGCGTGGCGGAACTCAACCGCATCATGAGCGATTACGACCCGCAAAGTGAACTGATGCAGTTGTGCCGCAAACCATCAGGCCTGCCGGTCCGCGTGAGCGATGACCTGTTTGACATTCTTCAGCAATCGCAAAAATTCTCACGCCTCTCCAATGGCGCGTTCGACGTGACTGTCGGGCCTTACGTTCGGGTCTGGCGCTCTGCGAGAAAACGGAAGGCTTTGCCTTCGCCGGAAACAATCTCCGCCCTCACCGGTTCAATTGGTTACCAAAAAATCCGGCTTGATCCACACGCCAAGACGGTGACGTTGCTCGCGGCCGGTATGCAATTGGACCTCGGCGGCATTGCCAAAGGCTATGCGGCGGACAAAGCGCTCGCTGTTTTGCGCCATCACGGAATCACCCGCGCCATGGCCGCTGCCAGCGGTGACATTGCCGTTGGCGACCCTCCGCCGGGCCGCCAAGGATGGACCATAGGTATCGCTTCGATTGATTCATCTGCGAGCGGATTGACCCAAGCCGTTTTGCTGAAAAACGCCGCCGTATCCACCTCGGGCGACACGGAACAATTTGTCGAGATTGGCGGCGTCCGCTATTCACATATCGTTGATCCGGCCACAGGCCGGGGACTGACCGAGCGCATCGGCGTCACCATCATCGCGCGGAACGCCATGACCACCGACGCCCTGGCTACTGCGGTGAGCGTAATGGGTGCGGAGCGCGGGCTGAGGTTGATTGATTCGCTCTCCGACGTGTCGGGATTGATTGTGACGCTTGATGACGACGGAAAACACTTTCTCGAATCACACCGGTTCAAACAGGTTCGCAAAGTTCACTTGCCGAAGGATACACCACGTCCGGCCTCGAAGTAATGTCGCCAAGTTGTCCTTTGGCGACTCTCAGTTTTTGCAGACGTCGCCGTGCGTGATGTGGGCGAACAAAAGTTGCCAGCGACGGTTGCGCCAAAATTACGCGGGCGCAAAAGTTTGGCCGGTCCCGACCTTGGTCTGGCGCCCGTTCACCGCCAACAAGAGTGTATGCAACCGATCATAAAAGTGCGGTGGACGAGCACTGAAGGCGCAGTTGCAAAGCAGTTTCGCATATACTGTCTGCCAGAATTAGTTTCCCAGTTGCCCCTCAGCTCTTCCCTCTCCCCATCCGATGGGCAGAGGGTGATCGAAGACCGGGTGAGGGGTCCGTGTGTTTCCATTCGGAAATTTATTTTGGCAACCGCGTTAAGGCAAAGGAGACTGTATCTTGCCGTTGATTTTCAACGTAGGCGCGTGTTGGTCCAGGCCCGACCCCGACCATTGGCTCCAGCTCTCGATCGGAAACTGGCATCGTAGTCATAAGCTCACATTTCACACGTCACCAGCCTGGTTGGCCGGAAAGACCGAGGCCGGCGGGCGAACGCGGAAGTCCATTGTGACGATCCACGTGAGCATCAGTGCGAGCAACGTGAAGATTGTTTCATTGACGACACCGGCGCGCAGGGATCCGGGATGCAGCAACGCTTTAGCCCACGAGATCGGCACGGCCTTCCAGGTCAGCAGCAGGAACGACCACGCGCTCATGGAACGGGCGCCGCGCACGCGATGCACGATCAGGACACAGACCGCCACCGAACAGAGGAAGGCAAGCGTCCAGGCCACCATCGGCGTGCCGAACTGGTGTGCCGCCGAAAAATGCACGAGGTCCAAGGCGAACGCGATAAAGGTAATCGTGATGGCGATGTGCCAGGCGAACGAGGGCCAGCGAAGCGCGATCCAAAGCAGCACCGCGCCGAAGACCGAGTAGGTGATTCGAAACTGCAGCGTGGGAGCCAGCCCAAACAGACCAACGGCGAGAACCGCCACCCAGGTAAACTGGTGCCATCCATTGTTGGCTGGCGGCGGCGGTTCTGGCGGCCAGCCGGCGCGCAATGAATCACGATGAACCCAGGCGCACAGGCCGAGCGCCGTTCCAAGGCAGAATCCAAACACCATCTCCATCACTTTCCACCAATCGTACCAAGGCGGGCCGATGGGGAAGTTGTGCCCAAGTGACATGATGGCGCCACCCGCGCCGAACCCGAGACCACCCATGCCGCCCCAGAGCGCGAACCGACCGGGAATCCGCCCCACGCCGCGCCACGTGAGCCAGGCCAGCCACAGAAGCGCGGCCAGCAGCAGCCCCGCCCACACTTCTTCCCTCGGTTTGTTGACGGGGTCGGAGAAGTAAATCAGCTTCGGTGCGTTGATCTGCTTCCAGCCCGCGCACGTCCCGAGTGGCAGCAGCGTCAGGCCGATCGTGGCATCCCGGAGCGAAGGGCGTTTGTCGGCGAGCGCCAGGCCCAGAATGGCGCCGCCCAGCAATCCCCACACCGCCCCCTTCACGGAGAGACCGGCGAGTCCCCACCAGAAGGTTTCGAGGTTCAGGATGAATCCGACGGTCTGGCCGTAGGTCTCCTGTCCGCCGAATCCGATGCCAACCGCGCCCCAAGCGGCGATGAAGCCGCAACGAGAATCGTCGCGCTGCAACAAGAGGCAGATCGCCAGGGCGACCAGCGCCCCCGGAATCATCGCGCCGAACTCCCCGCCGCCGATAAAGCCGCGCAATCCCCAGCCGAGCGACATTGTCAGGGCCGGAAACAAAACGAACATTCGCAGGCCGGGCGCCGATTTCATAACGGGTGCGGCCATTTTTACCTGCGATACCCCAGCGCGGCGCCACCATCGGGACAAATCGCCTGGCCCGTCAGGAAGGCAGCTTCGTCCGACGCGAGGAAGGCGCAGACTTCGCCGATCTCCTCAATCGTCGCCATGCGGCCCAGCGGATGCCAACTGTCCACCTGCCGCAACGCTGCTGCCGTGTCGGATTGTGTGCTGGCCCACTCCTGCATCAACGGCGTCATCACCCCGGCCGGACAGACGGCGTTGACGCGGACGCCCTCCGGCGCCAGGTCCAGCGCGAGCGCGCGGGTGAGGCCGATCTGACCCGCCTTGGTGGCGACGTAACCCGGCGCCGCAGCTTGTCCAATGAGACCCACTTCGCTTGAGAGGTTGATGATGCTGCCGCGGGTCTTGCGCAAATGCACCACCGCAAATTTGCAACCCATGAAGGTGCTGGTCAGGTTCAGGCGCACCAATCTCTCGAAATCTTCCACGCTGGTCTGGTCGATGGTCAGGGCTGGCGGATGCCAGCCGGCGTTGTTGACGAGACAATTCAGTTGGCCAAAGCGGTCCACCGCGAATAGCACCGCCGCCGCCAGGTCCGCCTCGTTCGTGACGTCGCAACGGATGAACTCGGCGGCGTGCCCGGCGGAAGTGAGTTGCGCCGCCGCCGCTTTCCCGCCCGGTTCGTCGCGGTCGGCGATGACGACTCTGGCGCCGTGCTGGGCAAACACTTTGGCGCAGCCGAAACCGATTCCCTTGGCGCCGCCGGTGATGAGCGCAACCTTGTCTTTGAGTTTCATCCGGCTTCGTTCAGTTGAATAAATTTTACCGCGCTTGTTCCGTAGAAGAACTCCCGTTCCGCCGGGTTCGGATCACGTTCGGGCGCTTTCTGAGAGTCGCGGTCAACCCACATGGTTCATCCCGTATAGAGCAGTCAGCCTCTCCAAGCACGCAAAAAGACGCGCAATGAAGAAGCTTCGATTCCATTGGCTGCACCGAGCAACGTGCGGTCGGGATGCACGAAGGCGAAAAGAGGACGCCTCAACTCATTTCACACGCGTTGAACCAGACGATGCACTTCCCTCGGCCGCGTCGTTGTAGCAACGGCCACTCCAGTCGAAGTGACAGTCGAACCGCGCGTTCGCGAGCGTGAGTTGGGTTGGCAGCTCGGCCGACGCACCGGTCTTCTGGTCCGGCGGCGTGGCGCCCGGACTTTTGGCCTCCAGAATCAGGACCCAATCGTGATCGTGGCCGGTGGGAGGTTCGCAACGCCACTGTCCGGTCTCATCGGCGCGCACTTCTCCCAGCTCCTTCCGTTCGCCGGTTACAGGATCGAAATGCGCCGCCTTCCACGACGCACGCGTGCCGAGGTTGCGCACGAGGATTGGTTCGCTGCGCGGCACCCAGATGATGCGCACCCGGTCAGGGATGCCCGCCGCCTGCGGCACGTAGAGGTCCGCTTTGGACTGATTCGTGAACGCCGCCCATTCGGGATGCGGTGTGAATTGGTGCCACGGATACTGCGCCAACAATTTCTTGCCGAGCGACACTTGCCGTGAGCCGGCCAGGTTCATCGCCTCTTCCCAGGTGATTTTGCCGTAACCCACGCCATCTTTTTTGCCGTTCGGCGAGGGACCATGCGGTTGGCCGGGACGATTGCATTGCCAGATGCCATTCGCGCCATAGGTGTGGCCGGCGGCACCGTTCAACATGCAGACCCAGAACATGGCGCGCGGCCATTGGGCGGGGATTTTGTCCATCAACATTTCATAACTCGCTTCGCCGTTGATGACCGGCATGACGGGTTTGTCCGCGTAAGACTCGCGGATGGTGCGCACCGTAGGAGCCACGGCTTCGCGCTGACCGTGCGGCGTCTGGAGCATGTCGATGTCGAGTAGCGAAAGGTCGTCGATGGCGTTGCGCGAGCTGAGCCGACCGATGCCGGTGGGATGAATCGTGATGAGGCGGTGAAAGGGATCAATCCCACGGAGGTAGCGCGCGACCTCGGTCCAGCTTTTGACCTGCTGACGGTCATCGTAGGGAAAGCCCTTCCCCAGATAGTACGGCAGGTTTGCCTCGCCCGCCACGCACCACACGACCGGTAACGCGCCGTAACGCGCGACGAGGTAGCGCCAGTGTTGCTTCGCTTTCTCGACGCCCATCCACGGAATGAAGTAGCCCCAGGCGCCGACGATGCAGGGCGTGACCCCTTGCTCCACCAGATACTGCAACCGTTGATCCGCCGCATCGAAATATTCGGGGCGGATGCTGGAGTAGTTCGTCTGCCAGGGGAAACCGGCTTCGTTCGCGCCGCGCGGGTCGAAGGGCGGCATGTCCGGGTAAAGGCCGGCGACAATTTGAATCAGATTGAAACCTTTTGCTTTCCGGTCCGCCGTTAGTTGTTTGAATTCGTCCGGCCAATGCAGCCGGTGGCAAAGCCCCATCCACCACGTGTCGCCCAGCCAGAAAAACGGCGTGCCGTCCGCCTGCTCCAGATATCGGCGGTTGGCTGACACCTGGAGCGGGCCGTGCGTGAACAGCGGGTTTTGTCCCTTGTAGCGTTTCACTTCCACCTTGCCGGCGACGCCGTGAAGTCCTTTGTCCTCGGTCACCGAACATGCCGTGCGGAAACGATGCGTTCCCGGAACCGGCGACGCGTAGCGCACCTTCCAGACATTTGTGCCCGCCCAAAACGCCGGCACGCGCAGTTCCCGTCCTTTCGGATCATGAAAGATGGCGTCGAGCGTCACCTCGCTGAACGGATCGGCATAGGTCCGGTTGGCGGTGAACGTCAACTCGACCATGACATTCGCCTCGGTCTTCAAGGCGATATCCTTCGCGGTCGCCACAAGGGCCAATGCGGTCCAAAGGCACAACGCCAGGACCGGTTTGCACCACAACATTGGGATTAGATTTTTTTTCTGCATGGCAATGATTGATTTAACTCCTTTGATTGAACTTCAGCAACTATTTGAATTCACCAGATCCAAGGTCAATCGCTTGCGCCGCGATATTGTCTCGCTGCTTGGGTGGTTCACGGCGCAACGCGATCCTCATTGCAGCGGGCGATAAAGGCGCGCCCGGAATGGCTGCTCGCGCAACAGCACCGCCTGCAAAAAGCGGAAGCTGTCGGCCAGGTAACCCTCGTAGCCCGCCGGCTTGCCATCCCAAGTGGTCCAGTCAATTCCCTTGGGATAGCTGTCCGTCACGCCGTTTTGAAATCCGCCTTGCGCCTGCCGCCCCAGCATCGCGCGCAAGACTTTGTCGGCCTCGGCGCCCTCACCGACCACGTAGTGCGCCGCTAGAAAATGCAACACCTGCCCCGCCGTGATGCCGCCGTTCATGTAATAGCCAAACGTATCGGTCCCGTCCTCGCGCTTGGGTAAACCCAGCGCGTCCGGCAACAGATAATCTCCGCGCCGCACCGGCACCAGCATTGGCGGCACGCCCAGATCGAAGCGGGTGAACCCCACCGCCTCAATTTTCCTCCGCAGTCGCGCGAGTATTTCCCGGCCTTGCGCCGGCTCGACGAGTCCGTATTCGATGGCCAGTCCATTGATGATCGGCGAGGCGTAATCATGCAGTTCGCCGTCCTCGCTTTTCCACCACGCGAGCCAGCCGGTCTGCGGATTGAAGAGTGTTTTGAAGTAAGCGGCCTTGAGGCGGTCGGCGAGTTGCGTGTAGCGGGTCTGCTGCGCGCGCCGATTGAGTTTCGATTCCAGATCGGCCAGGCACCGCCACGCCCGGTAGATGAGCGCGTTGCTGTAACTGTCCTTGTGGCCGCAATTCAGAGCGTCCCACCAGGCACAGGAACGCCCCGACCCCTTCTTCGCGTTCAGCGTGCCGTAGTTGCCGCTCTGGATCGCCTCGACGAGGCCGTCGCCATCCACGTCGCGCCCGGCGAGATAATCGGCAATGAACTCAAGCCGCTCAATGCCCCGTCTCAGCCAGGCCTTGTCCCCGGTGGCTTCCACATAATCCCACGCGGCGATCAACGGGCCGGAGTTGGCGTCGAGAAAGTTTGCTTTGTCCCAGTAGCAAATCACTTCGCCATTCGGGAGCACCTTCTGATCGAGCCACCAATCCAGCGTGCGACGGACCAGCGTCATGGCCGAGATGTCCGGCGCGAGTTCCGGCACCCAATACGCCTGGTCGGCATAGAACCACAGCGAGCAACTCGCCGGGTCGCTGATGACGTTATTGGCCAACATGCCGGCCGGGGCGCTGGCGGGCTTGCCCTGCTCTCCCCACTGCGCAGTCGGTTGAAATGCATTAAACCAACCGCGGCGCGCCGCCAGCCAAAACGATTTGTCCTTCATGCCTCGCGGTGCGGCCAGACGGACCGGTGTCAGCGACAAGGCGCAAGATTGGCCGGCGCGAAGGGGCGGCAAAACCAGCGCCAGATCAACCGTGTGCTTCGCGCGGCTTCCCTCAAGCCGCGCTTTCACGCCGTGGCTGCCTTTGCCCGCCAGCAGCATCTGGCCGAAGTCCGGCGCGCTGAGGATGGCAGGCAGATGAATGTTTCCATCCGCGTCCCACGAGGAGGGCAGCAGCGTCGTCGCCGCCACGCGCGGATCAAATGGGAATTCCAACTCGACCTCTTCCACCGGACTCAACCCCGCGCCTCGGGCGACGAACGTCATCGTCAGTTGACCCGCGCCCGGACGAACGCGCCACTCCAACTCGGCATCCGGCGCGAGGCCCAGGCGATAGCGTGTCTCCGTTTTGTCCACCTTCTCGACCTTGGTCTCGAAAGTTTCACCGCCACTCCATTGTCCATTTACCTTAACCCGCAGTCCAATGGCGGTTCCTGTTCGCAACAGATTCACTCTGGCACGATCTCCACCCTCCGTGTCCCAGCTCAACACCGGGAGGCGAGCGCGGGCGGGATCGGCTTCGAGGCGAAGGACGGCGTTCGCATCCGCGGCCAGCACGCGCGGTGACAATCCCAGCAGGATTATTGCACAGCGGCACGCCATTTGGATCAGGGAGAGACGATTCACAAGAATTTTGAGCTTATTTGAATTCACCAAAACCGAACGCTTTCGGGAGAACGGTGAAAGCAATGCCGCCTTGCGCATCAGTTTCGAGGAACTCCGTCATGCGCGCGTCCCAGCGCGCGAGCATCGGGTCCTGCCGGCTGCGCTGCCAGTGGTCCTCGCTCGGCGCGGCGGCGAAGAGGAACAGCCGGTCGCCGTCGCGGTAGATGGCCATACTCACCTGGTTCGCGCGCATGCCCGCCGCCAGTTCGGGCCACAGTTGATCGTGCGCAAATTTGTATTGCTCGTGAGCGCCCGGGCGCAGTTTCATCGCAAGACCAAGCGTAAACATAAATACTCAGCCAGATTTCATCTTCGCGCGGAGAAAGTCGCGGAGCTGAATCGTTTCCGAGAGGTTGTCCACTTCATTACAGTGTTCCCAATCAATCCACACGTATTCGACACCCACATAGCCGCGGTAGTCAGCCTTCCGCATTGCGCGAAGGACGCGGGCGTAGTCGATGGTGTTCTGCTGAAACGAGGTTTGCAACCGGCCTTTGCGCGCGCCGCGGGCATGGAAGTGCGACGCGTGCGCGATGAGCGGTTCGACCGCGCGATCCGGCAGACCGGCGCGGGTGAAGTGCGTGTAGTCGAGCGTCAGTGTCAGGCCGGGCACGTCGCGCACGAGACGCAACGCCGCTTTCGGATCCGGCGCGATGGAACCGACGTGAGCTTCGATGCTGAAAACGATGCGATGCTGATTCGCCTGCTCGACGCGCCACGCCAGTTCAGCGCAAGTGCGATGCCACGAATCGGACGGTGACTCGCCGTCAAAGTTCACGCCGGGCAGCGTGGTAACATGCTTCGCGCCGGCGGCGGCGGCGTAATCCAACGTCTTGAGGAACCAATTCCGTGCCCGTTGCCGACGCGCCGCTTCCGGATGATTGATGGCGTACGGGATGAAACTTGGGTTCATTTGCAGAAATACATCCGCGCATCGCAGCCCGCGATCCGCCAGCTTGCGACCCAGTTGTCTTCCCGACTTCACCGGCGAGACAAAAACTCTCGAAGGCCACAGATGCGAGCGGCCCTCGAACAGCCCGATGTCCACGCCGTCGAACTCCAGCATGGCAATCAAGTCCAGGACCTTGTCGTGCGGCAACAAGGGGAACGCGAAATCAGCACAAGCGAGTTTCCACTTCATAGTTTGCCCTTTCCTGATTTGCCGCCCGCCATGAACGCCGTCCGTCCGTGGGTTTCCCACTCGGCGGCTGTGAGGTAACCGGCGTCAATGACCAGCGTCGTACCGGTGATGCCCGACGAATCCTCGCAGCTCAAGAACAGAATGGTCTTGGCGACATCGTGCGGCGTCAACGACACGCCCATCGGCACGCGGCGCAGGCGATTCCGCAACGTGGCCTCCGGGTCCGCAGTCGCATTCAAGTGTTCGCGCAGCATCGGCGTGTCGGTGATGCCGGGGCAGACACAGTTGCAACGGATACCGTCGGCCGCGTAGTCGAGCGCGATGGATTTGGTGAGGCCGACCACGGCGTGCTTCGTGGTCGTATAGACGGGCGTCAGCGCCTGCCCGACGAAGCTGCTGATCGAGCCGACGTTGACAATGCAGCCGCGTCCGCTCCGGCGCAGATGCGGGATCGCGTGTTTGGTGGCGAAGAACATGGACTTCACATTGACACTCATCACGTGATCCCACTGCCGCTCGGTGTATTCGTGCAGCGCCTTGATATGCACCAGGCCCGCGTTGTTGACAATGATGTCCAGGCGGCCGAAATGCTCAACCGTCCGGCGAATGGAAGTGTGTACCTGCCGTTCGTTGCTCACATCACAAGCAATGGAAAGAGCTTCGCCGCCCGCCACTTTCAACTCGCCCGCAATCTGCCGGCTCACCGCCAGACGCCGTCCGACCAGCGCGACCTTGGCGCCTTCGCGAGCAAACAACCGCGCCGTGGCCTCGCCAATGCCGGAGGTGGCTCCACTGATCCACGCGACTTTGTTTTCAAGTCTGCCCAGTATCCGTGTAGTGCAGCCCGTCCCGGCTGCGAGTTGCGGCAGCGTCCCGCTGCCCGCACTAACACCCGGCGGGACGCCGGGCGAACTCGCAGGCGAGGACGCCTGCGCCACCCCGCTCCCAGATTCACGGCTGCGATGCACGATCCCGGAATGCTGGAGGTTGCCCATAAGGTCTAGTGAGAATGTTGTTTCCGAAACCGCGCCCACCTCGCCTGAAAGCCTGCCCGCTCGAAGACTTCGGGGTTCAGCACGCCGTGCGGCCGCGCGCCGAGCGAAAGATCCACCATCACCTGGCACGCGGCTCGCCCGATGTCTCGGAACATCTCGTCGGTCCATGCGATGCTGTGCGGCGCGAGCAACACGTTGTCAAGATCAGCGAAGCGAGACGGTGCGGTGACCGGCTCCTGCGCAAAGCAGTCAAGGGCTGCTCCCGCGATGCGTCGGTTCTTCAGCACGTCATACAGCGCGTCCTCGTCCACGATGCCGCCACGCGCGGTGTTCAGCAGATACGCGTCCGGTTTCATCAACGCCAGTTGCTGTGCTCCGAGGAGGCCGCGCGTCTTTTCGGTGAGCGGACAGTGAATGGAAACAAAGTCGGCTTGCCGGAGCAATTCTTCCAGGCTGACCAAACGCGCGCTGGCCTTCGCCGCCATCTCCTCATTGACGAACGGGTCGAACGCCAATGGCTGCTTCATCCCAAAGCCGCGCAGCAGTTCAATCGTCTTGCGCGCGATGCCGCCGAGGCCAATCACACCGAGCGTGCGGTCGCGCAATTCGCGGCCCATGTGCTTCGCGCGCTCGTCCCACTGGCCCGTGCGCACGAGCCGGTCCTTGATGCGGACGTTGTGGCTCAGCGCGATCATCCAGCCGACGGTCGCCTCGGCTACGGGCCGGTCCACCGCACCGACCGTGATGGTTACGAGCACGTCAGCCACAGTGCAGGCTTTGACATCCACCGAATCATAACCGACGCCGAACCGCGCCACGACGAGAAGATTGTCGGCCTTCGCCACGCTTTCGGCGGTGACTGCCGGCGTCAGCACGATCACACCTTGCGCATTGCCAATCTGGTCCGCACCGATTTGTTTGCGGTGCTCTTGGAAAACGCGCTGTTCGATGTGCGGCTGTTCCGCCAGCACCGACAATCCGATGTCCTGATACTTGCACGCGCCTTTGCTGTCGTAGAAATCGGCGGTCAAGGTGACGATGAACTTACTCATGGCCAATGGCAGACAAGCTGAAGCTTGAACTCCAACGAACCACAACCCGCCGCTGGAGTTCAAGCTTTAGCTTGTTCGGCGGTGTGAGCATCAACTTTCGTGCGCTCTTGCAGCCAGAGATGTTGTCCGCCCTCACCCGTTTCATCAACCTGCTGGCAACCCAACCCACCCCTGACCCCTCCCAGGAGGGGAACAAGTCACCGTGTGCCGCTCCCCTCCTGGAAGGAGTTGGGGGTGGGTTCATGGGTTTGAGGCGCGGAATTTTCCGC
Organism: Verrucomicrobiota bacterium; assembly: GCA_016200005.1. NCBI lineage: Bacteria > Pseudomonadati > Verrucomicrobiota > Verrucomicrobiota bacterium. Next base: position 74,314 of record JACQFP010000078.1, read on the forward strand.
TGGAGAATTCTCTCCCCCAGGAGAGGGAAATCACTATCGCATGTCTGGAAAAAGTCAGTGGACGATGAACGCTCTCCAGTGCTGAAAAAGTTTCTCCCTCTCCTTGGGGGAGAGGGCCGGGGTGAAGGCGAGCGTTTCATAGTACTGAATTATTAAGAACTTTCTTTCCACGGATTGCCTTCCACCGTGGCGCAATGTTCATCCACAATGACGCGCTCCGGCACTGGTCCGGCATAAACCCAGATCATGGCCATCGGTTCCTTGCTCTCGTTGATGAAGTAATGGACGCGCCCGCGCGGTTGCAGCGCCGTGTTGCAACCGGACTGTTGATAGCGGCGTCCCTCCACGATGCAAACCGCAGTGCCTTCGATGATGCAGATGGACTCGTCGAAATCATGAAAGTGCGCCGGCAAACGCCCGCCCGGCTGGAACAAACCGTAGCCACCGCTCATTTCGATGCCCGGCATGAGGTTTTTGTTGAAGTGGTCAATGAAACTCGTCCCCGGCCCGGCCTCGGATCGCGGCGCGGTGGCATGGCGCGTCACGCGCTCTTTTCCGGGAACATGGGCGGGTTCGTTTGGCATCGCGCGACGCTCGAACGGAGTTGAAACCAAATCACGACCCGGAGACTCCGAAGCCAGCGCGACGTGAACCACGCCGCGTCCAGTGGGCGAATCGTTCCAAGCAGAATGCGCCAGACCTCGCGGGATGACGATAGTGTCGAGCAGGCCGAGTGAATATTCCCGGCCTTCCACCGCCACGATCGCCGTTCCCGAAAGCACGGTGATGGATTCGCTGACGGGATGAGTGTGATACGGCAGCTTCGCGTCCGGCTCGAACGTTACGAGACCCGTCGTCAGATTTCGCGCGCCGTTATGTTTCCCGACCAGGCAGTCGAGGGAAACGCCTGGCGCAAGGTCGACCGGTGGATTTTTCCCCGGCTGGTTCATCGTTTCCGCACGGTCGGGGCGCAGCGATTCCGGCGGGCGCGGCAAAGGAGTAATTGGCAGCGTGGTTTTGTCCGGCACAAACGTCGCGGACATTGGCCGGTCGCGGCCCACAACACCGAGTGCGGCGTGCAGACTGCGCAAAAGCAATCCGCTGTCCGAGCCGACCCCCAACATGCGAAAGCCTTGCAACCGGCGTTCGATCAGATTTTCGTGGCTCGTCGCCATGATGCCGCAGTCTTTGCCGTGAGCACGCAGCGAGTCTTTGATGGCTAGCAATTCTGCGGCAACTCCCGGCCCTTCCCATTGTCCGCGATGACCCGCCGTCGAGGAGTAGTCCGCCGGGCCGAAGAAAAAAAGTTCTGGGCCGTTGACCGCGCAGAGTTGCCTGATGTTGCGACCGGCGCTGACGGTTTCGATGATGGGCACGACCAGAACATTTTCGTTGGCTTCCTGCGTGTGCTGCACCAAACACTGTCCCCAGCCCGTCGCACGCTCTGCCCCAATGCCACGAATACCCTCGGGCGGATACGTGGCGAACGACACGGCTTGCTGGAGTTGTTCTGCCGTTTCAATCCACGGAATGACGACGCCGTCCGCGCCAATGTCCAGCGCGCGCTTGATGAGGCCGGCGTTCAATTCGGCGACGCGCACCAACACAACCGTATCGCTGCGCACCGTGGCGCGGACGTGTTCGAGGATGTCCTTCCAATCGAGGTGGCCGTGTTCGGCATCGACGACAATCCAGTCGAGGCCAAGCGCGACCGCCATTTCTGAAATGCTGGCCGACTCCAACGTGACCCACAGGCCGTAGATGGTTTCGTCTGCCGCGAGTTTTGCACGCAACCTTTTGAGGGCGGACGTTTTCATTTGGTATCGACCGTAGCCGCGGACGTGAGTCCGCTCTGGACTATTTCCGCGGAAGAAGAATGAGCGGACTCACGTCCGCTGCTACGATGTTCAGGGAGCACCGCTGGCGCTGAGCTCTCCTTCGCGAGATAATTCCCATAGCCGATGACCACGGTGGACGAAATCAGCACGACCAAACCCAATCTCATCATCCAATGCGTGCGCCCGCTGACGCCCTTCCACTCGGCAAGAAAAACTCCTAGCAGCGTTCCAAAAATGATGATGCTGGCCATGTGCAAGGTCCAACTGGAGAAATCGTATCGGCCCATCTTCGTCGTGCCCATGCCGTAAAAGAAGAACTGGAGATACCACAGCGTTCCGGCAAGGGCGCAGAAAAGATAGTTGGCGAGCAACGGCACGCCTTTGGGTTGGAGTTCAAGCTTTAGCTTGTCGGGGTCGTTCGAACAAGCTGAAGCTTGAACTCCAACCTCGCGATTGAGGTAGTCGCCGAAGGTTTTATTGCGGAGGTTCAATGTAAAACACCAGATGACGTTGGTCGTGAAGCCGCCGGCGAGCACGATGATGAGCACGGGCAGGTTTTTCCACAGATCGGACGCGCCATTGGTCACGGCGAGTTCGGCGATGGGTTTGCCCGCGGCAAAGCCATAGGACATGCAGGCGCTCATGATGCCGCAGACCGTCGCCACCCAGACGCCTTTCTTGAAACTGAACTCCTTGACGCTCGCCTTCTTGTCCTGCTCCGGTAGCTCGCGTTCCTTGGCCATGCCCGCGAAACCACTGATGACGATGCCCAACAAACACACCGCGACACCGCCCATGACGACCAGGCCGGAAGTCGTCTGGAGGACGCCTAAAAATTGCCCGTTGAAAATCGGTGGCAGCAAGGTGCCAAAAGCCGCGCAATAACCGAGCGCCATCGCCGTGCCGAGCGCAAAGCCGAGGTAGCGCACCGTGAGGCCGAACATCGCGCCGCCGATGCCCCACAACACGCCGAAGAAATAACTCCAGAAAAGACTTTTCGCGGGAGCGTTGGACAAAGTCGTCAGGACATTCGGCACTGCGAGAAGGGCAATGATCCACGGCGCAACAATCCAACTGAACACGCCGCCGACAATCCAGTAACTTTCCCACGACCAATGTTTCACCTTGCGGTAAGGCAAATAGAAAATCGCCGACATCAGCCCGCCAATGGCATGGAGCAAAACGCCGAGTGGAGGATTTGGGATCATATAATCAGGCTATCGTATAAAATCAGGGTTCATAGGTGATTGCTCCTCCCAATTCATGGCTAAGCTTCTTCAAAACTGAAATGACATCTTCATCGCGATTGTAGTGACGTCAACTTATGTCTGCTTGTATGCCAAAGACGTTCGGGATTTCCAGCTCCACCAACGAAAAGTAAGCAATCGGATCTCCTGTCACGTCCTTCAAAAGCCACGTATCTGCGTGGCCGGGAAGAACCGAATTCAGTGCTGCGACTGCATTACTGCGAGACTGAATAGGCGAGAGAAAATAGGACTTCATAGCGGCGTCCGGCCTTGCAGCCAGTGATCATTTCGCCCTCTAACACATCTCATGTTTTGGACCGCAAGACATCACGCCAACGGGCGCGCGACGGTTTGGTTGCGGAGATAATCTGATAGTGTTTCCGGTCCGAGAACGCCGCCGCCGCATCCGCTCAGATTGCAGCCGGCGTAAGGCATGCCGTGCGCGAAAAGATTGTGGGCGTTGATCCAACTGTTGCCTGCCACCATCTGTTCTGCGACACGGTTCGCGCGGTCGAGGTTGTTGCTCCAAACACTGTTGGCGAGGCCGTAAGTGGAACTGTTGACCAGTTCGACAACCTTGTCCTCGTCGTTGAACGACATCACGTAGGCGACCGGCCCGAAAATTTCTTCGCGCGCGCAGACGTTGCCGGGATCGCCGGTCAGCAGCGCCGGCTTGACGTAATAACCCTGCTCGTGACCCTTGACTTCCGCGCGTCCACCCGCAAGCAGAAGTTTCGCGCCGGCTTTCACACCTTTGTCGAGATAGCCCAGTACCCGCGCGCGTTGCTTCTCGCTGACGACCGGGCCGATGTTCGTGTCCGGCTCTGCGCCATAACCGATCTTCATCCCGCCGAGCGTGGCTGTGGCCTTTTCCACAAACTTGTCGCGAATTTTTTCATGCACCAGCCAGCGCGTGGCGGTGCAACAAACCTGCCCGGCATTGAGCGTGACCGCTCCCGCGAGCGCTTCGGCCACGGCATCCACGTTCACGTCGTCGAAAATCACCGCTGCGCCTTTGCCGCCCAGCTCTAGTTTCACGGGCACGAGATTTTTTCCGCACGCTTCCGCGATGAGGCGTCCCACTTCCGGCGATCCGGTGAACGACATGCGTTTGAGTCCCGGATGCCGCGCGAGCGCCGCACCCGAAGTTTCGCCGAAGCCGGTGACAACATTGATGACACCCGGCGGCACACCGGCTTCTTCCGCCAGTTTGGCGAAGTAGAGCGTGGAAAGCGGAGTGTCTTCGGCGGGTTTGATGACCACGGTATTACCGGCGGCCAGCGCGGGGGCGACGCCCCAGCCCACGAGCAGGAACGGAAAGTTCCAGGGAAAAATAAATCCGCAGACGCCATAAGGCACCCGGACCGTGTGCGCATCAAATCCGGACACGGCAATCGGTTCGCGGCGACGCGTGTGCACGGCGAGGTCGGCGTAGTAGCGGAAGGTCTGCGCGGCGTGCGGCACGTCGAAGGCGGCGGCCTGGCCGCGCGGCTTGCCGACATCGAGCGACTCGATTTGCGCGAGAACTTCCTGCTGTTTGATAATGAGGTCAGCGAGGCGATGGAGAATCACCGCCCGATCATTGACCGGCATCGTGGCCCAGCCGCTTTTTCGGAAGGCAGTTTGCGCGGCGGAAACCGCCGCGTCCACGTCCGCAACGTCACCGGCCGCCACGCGGGCGAGGACGGTGCCGTTGCCGGGATCACGCGTCTCGAAGGTTTCTCCGCTGACGGCCTCAGTCCATCGCCCAGCGATGAACATTGGGAGAGGTTGGGTGGAGAGGAATTTTGTAACTTCCGGATTCAGGTCTGGCATAACTCAATTTTGGCAACGGTTTCAAACCCAATCGGGCAAAAGCCCGTTCGCAACGGCACGTGTGTTCCGCCGGATGGGTCGCCGTGAATTCTAGCAAGGCGGGGAAGCGCGGCAATACAATTAAGCCCGAAATCCGAATGTGGGTTCGGGGCCACTTTGCCAACGGCAGCCGATTTCTTCCGCGGAGCGCGCGGATACGACGGGCGAGACGACTCCATTGGCAAGACCCATCACGCATTATGCGCTTGAATTTATCGCCGTCCCGGTCAAGCGTTTTTCGTGATCACTCTCTGCTCCGCCGCCCAGACTCGTTCCTGGCCTTTTGGGACCCAAGCCAAAGTCAGGAAGAACGCACGCCGGCTGGCGATGATCCGATCGCTCCTTGCGTGGCTTGGCGTCTTCGAAGTGAGCGGAAAAGGCGCGCACGCCTTCGCCCCGCGCCTCAAAACCAAGCCCGAACCTGCCGTGATGGATTGGCAGGGCATAACGCTCAAGCCAGCGGAAGGGCAATTCATGAATCAAGTTCGCATGGGGCACGCCAAAAGCGCTTTCACCGCCAGCGCGCGAATCAACCCTGGCTTGGGTGATGGCGGGGTCGGCGCCGGTTTTACCCTGATCGAACTCCTCGTTGTCATCGCCATCATTGCGATCCTGGCGGGCCTGCTGTTGCCCACGCTCGCCAAGGCCAAAGCCAAGGCGCAGGGCATCCAATGTCTGAGCAACCTGAAACAGTTGCAGCTCGGTTGGCTGATGTATGCCGATGATCATAATGGCCGCCTGGTGTTTAACGCGCTGGACCCCAATTCACCGGGTTGGGTCAAAGGCATTCTCAACTTTGATGGCGCGAACCCCGACAACACCAACACGGTTTATCTCACCGATCCTCAATATGCCAAACTGGCTCCCTACACCGCGCGAACGGCGGGCGTTTACAAGTGTCCGGCGGACAAGAGCACCGTGAAGGTTCGCGGGCGCATCCACCCGCGCGTGCGCAGTCTCAGCATGAGCCAGGCGATGAACTCGCCGGACGATTGGTTGAATGGCGCCCACGGCAGCGGCTTATATCCGCCGGGCAGCCGCTTCACCATCTTTCGAAAACTCGCGGACATCCATCCCATGGGACATTCCAAGGCCTTCGTTCTGATCGATGAACACCCTGACGGCATCAACTATGGCGACTTTGCGGTGGTCTATCGGGACGCTTCCGAGATCCAACAAACCCGGATCATTGACATGCCGGCCAGCACTCACAACGGAGCGGGCGGGCTTTCGTTCGCGGATGGTCATGCGGAGATTCACAAGTGGCTGGACTGGCGCACCCGGCCGCCGGTGCTTTACAGCGATAGTGGGTGGCTGACCTGGACTCCCAATTGCCCGGGCAACCGGGACATGATCTGGTTGTCGGAGCGAACCACGATTCGCGAGCAATAAAGGAAAAGCTACATGTTGAGCCGCTTCTCCCCATCCGCACTGACGCTCATCCTTTGCACCGTGACCTGGTTGGCCTTTGGCGCTGAAACGGCCAAGCAGATCGTTCTCGCTTCGGACGGCCACTGGACTCATCCGCTCACCCACAAACGCAAACTCAACTCTCCGCTCGTCGAGGTCACGCCGTTCGTCTTCAAGGAACGGCTTTATCTCCTCGAAAACTGGCAGAAGCAATGGGAGTTTCCCGGCTCGCCCGATGGCAGCCGCTTTCAGGAAGACGAAGTGCGCCTCCGCGACGTCGAGCGAGACCGGATCGTCTCGACTCCGCTCCGCGGTCACGGCTTGGGCATGGCATTCGTGTGGCAGGGCCGCGTTCATGTCTTCGCTGGCAACTGGGGCCAGGAAAAGAAATGGCAGATCGCCGAGATTGAAATGACTTCGTCCGACGATCTGGTAAACTGGACGAAACCCAGCGTCGTCCTGCGCGCCGAACCGCCGGAGAAGTTTTTCAACGTCTCCGTCTGCCGCGGACGCGACGCCTTCGTGCTGCTGGTGGAATCGAACGATCCCCAGTGGCCACCGTTCACATTCAAGTATTTCACTTCCGCCGATCTCACGCAGTGGACGCGGGTGCCGGACGCGATTTATGGACGCGACAAATACGTCGGCGGCCCGGCGCTCTACTTCGAGGGCGACTGGTATTACACGCTCTATCTCGAAAGTCTCGGCAGCGGCAAGTACGAGACCCGCATCACCCGCTCACACGATTTGCGCCGGTGGCAGGACGCGCCGGCGGGCCAGCCGTTCGTGACGTTCAACGCCACCAACTCCGTCCACCCGTTGCGCCCCGCCCACATTCGCGAGAAAAACGCGAGCGACGCCGAAGTGGTTTATTGGAAAGGCCAGACGCTCGTGTATTTCACCGGTGGCGATCAGCAACTGGCCGGCGACCTCCAGGTTGCCGATTACCCCGGCACGCCGCGCGAGTTGTTTGAATATTTCTTCAAGCCGGATAGATAGAATCGAACTGTCATGACCACCCCGTCCACTCTGCTGGCGCTGGCGGCCATTCATCCCGTTGACCTGGCGGTGATCGCCAGCTACATGGTGGCGATCACGGCGATCGGCATCCTGGCGTCGCGCAAGCAAGCGCGCACGAGCAGCGGCTACTTTCTCGCCGCGCGTTCGCTGGGCTGGCCGATGATCGGCGCGGCGCTCTTCGCCACCAACATTTCCACGGTGCATCTCGTCGGCCTGGCCTCGGCCGGCTACAGCGATGGCCTCGTGATCGGCAACTTCGAGTGGATGGCGACGTTCTGCCTCATTCTGTTGGGGCTGGTGTTTGCGCCGTTCTACTTTCGCAACGGCATCTCGACGCTGCCGGAATTTCTGGAGCGCCGCTACAGTCCTGGCTCACGCGCGTTTCTGGCGTTCATGGCGGTGGTGGCGGCGCTGTTCATCCACATCGGTGTGAGCCTCTACGCCGGGGCGAGGATTTTTGAGCAGTTCTTTCAGATCAACGTGTATTGGTCCATCTTGATCATCTCCGCCCTGACTGCGCTTTACACGGTGGTGGGCGGGTTGAAGGCCGTGGTGGTCACCGAGGCGATCCAGACCGTGTTGCTGCTGTTGGGCGCTGTGCTTGTGACAGGGTTCGCGCTCGCGGCCTTGCCGGAAAAAGGCATTCACTCGCACGCCGACTTCGTGGCCGCCCTCAAGCTGGGGCAGATGAAGATGCTGCATCCCGACGGTGATCTCTCGTGGTATGCCGTGTTGCTCGGCTACCCGGTGTTGGGCATCTGGTATTGGTGCGCCGACCAGACGATCGTGCAACGCGTGCTGGGCGCGCGCAGTCAGACCGACGCCCAACTCGGCCCGCTCTTCGCCGGCTTTATCAAAATCCTGCCCGTGTTCACCATGGTGTTGCCGGGTGTGGTCGGTTACGTGCTGTTCAAGGACAAAATCGGCGACACGCCCGACCAGACGCTGCCGGTGCTGATTGACCAACTCATCCCCACCGGCCTGAAGGGTTTGATCGCCGCGGGTCTGCTGGCGGCGTTGATGAGCACCGTGGCCGGCGCATTGAACAGCACCAGCACGCTCGTGAGCATTGATATCGTGAAGCGCCTCCGGCCCGCGACGCCCGATGCGACGCTCGTGAAGATCGGCCGCATCACTGCCTGTGTGGTCATGCTGCTGGCGATTGGCTGGTCCACGCAGGGCGAGAAGTTCGGCGGCATTTTCAAGGGCCTGAACGCGATGATCGCCTGCCTCGCGCCGCCCATCACGACGGTGTTTTTGTGGGGCGTATTTTGGCCGCGCGGGACGGCGCGCGCCTCGCTCGTGACGCTGATTGCGGGATTCATCATTGGGGCCGTGGTGTTCGTGCTAGATTTTCCGGCGTTCGGTTTTCGGTTGTTCACGACGAAGCTGGGCCTGCCGTTCATGTTGCAGGCGTGGTGGCTGTTTTGTCTCTGTTCGGTTGTGTTCGTGATCACCAGCCTGTTGACGCGACCGCCAACGGAGGCGCAGACGAGGAATCTTTGCTGGCCAAATCCACTGGCCGCGCTGCGGGCTCAACAGTTCGCCGGGAGCCGTGATCCGCGCCTGGCGGCCGTCGTACTGTTCGTCACGATGATTGTGCTCTACGCGCTGTTCGCGTGAAGTGCGCGGCAGGGGATTCTTGCAAAGCCAGTTCGCACTTTCCCTCCAGGAGCGGCAGCGATGGCGAATCCACCGCGCTCCGGGAGGGTGGCGGTTGCGCTTGGGACACGCCGATTCTGGTTGGACAAAGTTTCAACCAAGCGCCCAGGCAGTGCAACGCAGGTCAAGTGCTCCATCGTTGACTGGAACTTCAGTACGCGCGCTTCCTTTCGCCAGACGGGTGGCGATTCCGCGTTTGAGTTTCAGGTTGGTTTCCGATTTGGCCATTCAGATTTCGGCATTCCGCCCGGCGGTGCCAGCCAAAAAACCGATCCTCGTTGCAGCAGCATTGCTTTGGAGAAGGCAGCTTGTTCTGCAACCGGTCATCAGCGAACGTAGCCAAGCGTCGAACCTCCAGGCAGCTCAGGCCGGGGCGACGTGTTCCCGACGCGCTGCCGCGGGTGAAAAAATCACTGGCAATCCCTGTCGAATCCTCTTCCCCGCCGCGCAACGTCAGGACTCTCCGCCCATCAATTCGCGCCGCCACGCAGCGGTTCCAGTTCAGCATAAACATTTTCCCTTTCAAGTGGGAGTGGATGGATCTCAGATGATGACAACACGAAATTTGGAGAAGTCGTCAACGCAAGAACGTCCGGTCAAGAATGGGCAAGCAAGAAAAGACAAGTGCGTTGTCGAGTTTGATGGGATGGATCTAATGGCGCCGTTCTATGACAACCAGAAGGCGCCAAGTCGCCGCTAAAGAAAGGAAATTTCCGAACTGCCTCGTTCCGGCTTAACGGCGCACGACGACTGAGCTATTCCGCGAGAAAAGAAATCCTCCTCTTCTCGAAAAAAGCGCCCGGCGCTATTTCATCAACAGCATTTGCCGGGCGCGCTTGATGGAACGATTGAGCTGGCGTTGATAGTGGGCGGGCAGACCCGTGTATTTGCGGGGCAAAATCCGCCCCTGGTCGGTCACAAATTGTTTGAGCAAATTAACGTTCTTGAAGTCCAGCGCATCCACCGTGAAATCGATTTTCGGCTTCGGACGCTGGATCCGCATTTCGGACATTCCGGTCCTTCCACGCGCGCCGCGATTGTCGGTTTTTTCCTTGTTGGTTTTGCGGGGCATAAAAGTTATTTGATTTCGCGGTGGACCGTGTGGCGGCGGAGGAAAGGATTATACTTCTTGATCTCCAGTTTTTCGGTCTGCAACTTTTTGTTGCGCGTGGTCATGTAACGGGAGGGCGATTTGCCTTCCTTGCGCGCCTCCGTGCATTCGATCGTGATGATTTCGCGGGGCATGGATTATTCCTTTTCCTTGGCTGGTTTTTCCTCGGCCTCTTCCTCTTCCTCAACTTCCACCACCCCGGTGCTGTCCACCGAACCGAGACTGCCGAGACGCCTTTGACGCAAGGCGCCTTCCCGTTCCAGTTGGGCTTGGGCCTCCACCGTGAAGCGCGCCCAGGGAATCGCCGACAAACGCGCCTTGGGAATGTGTTTGCCGGTCAGTTCGCAAACGCCGTACGTGTTCTTCTGAATCCGCTTCAGTGCCTCTTCGATTTCATAAATGGCATCCTGGTCGGCGGAGAGCAGGCTCAACGCAAAATCGCGGTCAAAATTGTCCGTGCCCGAGTCGGCCATGTGCAGACTGTAGCCAGCCATTTCCTGCGCCGATTCCTCAGCCAGTCCGTCCATCTGGCGGCGCAACTGGTCCCGCAGTTCCAGCAAGTGCATGTAGTACTTGGCCCACTCCGGCTTGATCTTCACTTCGCCATTTTTCTTGACGGCCTTGGCCGTCCGAAAGCCAAGAATTGCCGCCGCGGTGGCGGGCTGCGGGTTGGCAGCCGCTTTCGCCGGACGATGCGGCTTGTGCGCGCCGGAACTTTTCTTTTCGATATTTTTCTTTGTTGTCACAACTCGATTAACACTTTTCCCCGGTTCAAATTTGATTACTTCGACCGAAATGGACATCTCGCATCCATTCGAGAGTGCGCGAATGTAACAAAGGAAAACAAATACGCCACAACAATTTTAAAGAATTTTTGGGAAGGAGAAACACACCGTCCCGGCGGCCGTCGAGACTCGCAACCAACCGCTGCATCAAACCCGACCGGCTATCCTTTTTCGATACAGGCGTAGGCGTTGTGACTGTGGATGCTTTCATGGTTTTCCGCCTCCACTTTATACCAGGTCACGTCGGGATGCGTGTTGAGCTTGAGCACGACGTTGCGCACCAGGTCCTCCACAAACACAGGGTTGTCATAGGCCCGTTCGGTGACAAACTTCTCATCCTGACGCTTGAGCAACGAATACAGCTCGGAACTGGCCGAACTTTCCACCAGCGCGATCAAATCCTCAATCCAGATGGCTTTCTTGGACCGGATTTGCACGGTTACTTCGCCGCGCTGGTTGTGTGCGCCGCGAGCACTGATCGCCTTGGAACAGGGACACAGCGTGGTTACGGCCGTTTTCACCGTCAGCACAAAATCAATTTCTTTCCCGCACGCCGTCGCATCGAACCGCGCGGTGTAATCCATCACGCTCTCCATGCCGCTGACCGGGGCTTTCTTGACCAGAAAAAACGGGAACTCCATTTCCAGATGGGCCGTCGCAGATTTCAATTTCTTCTGCATGGCGTAAAGAATGTCCTCGATGTTCTCCACGTGCACCACGCTACCGTGGGCGTTGAGCACTTCGATGAACCGGCTCATGTGCGTCCCTTTGAACTCCTTGGGCAAATCCACATACATGCCGATGGTGGCGATGGTGTTCTGCAACACGCGCGCCTTGTCCCGGATTTGAATGGGAAAGCGCAAGCCCCGCACGCCCACCTTGTCAACCGGCAATTCGCGGTGATCGCGCTCGTTCTGCTTATCCTGCATCTTCAACTGCCCGTTTCCCTGCGCCCTGCTAAGGCGTGCCGGACTCGCTGACCTGGAGATTCTTTGCATGTTCCCAAAATAGCAGTCGCCGTCGGTTTTGCAAAAGGATTCTCCCCGCTTTTTGACCGGGTTCGGTTCGCCTAATCCGGAATCATGCAGTTGAACACTCCCCTCTCCCCGCCCCTCTCCCCATCCGATGGGGAGAGGGTGAGGGGTTCGTCGGTCTGCATCGTCACCGCTGATAATTGCCGCACTTGGCTTTTGACTTGGCGTCCTCGGAACTCTATTACCAGAACGATGAATCCAATTTCACCTTTTTGGCGCGCGGCCATCGGCTTGGCTGCTGTGCTTTCATGCCTTTCGCTGAGCGCGGCGGAAACCATCCGTGTCGCCACCTACAACGTCGAAAATTATCTCGATCAACCGACGGCCTCGCGAACTCACTCGAAAACCGCCGAAGCCAAAGCGAAAATCCGCGAAGGCATCTGTGCATTGAAACCCGACGTGCTGGCGTTGCAAGAAATAGGCGGCCCAAGCGCCTTGCAGGAGTTGCGCGCATCACTCAAGACCGATGGCTTGGACTTCCATTACTGGGAACACGTGACCGGCTTCGATACCAACATCCACGTGGCCGTGCTCAGCAAATTTCCGTTTACTGCGCGCCGTCCGCATACGAATGACAATTTCCTCTTGAGCGGGCGACGATTCCGCGTCAGTCGTGGCTTTGCGGAAGTGGATATCAAGGTGAATCCTAACTATTCCTTCACGCTTATCACCGCCCATCTCAAGTCGCGCCGGCCGGTGCCGGAGGCCGACGAAGCCGAACTGCGTTTGGAAGAAGCGAAACTGCTCCGCGAAAACATCGACGCCCGCCTGGCCGCCAATCCGAATGTGAACCTCATCGTCCTTGGCGACTTCAACGACAACTACAACAGCAAGGCGATTAAAACGGTGATTGGCCGGGGCAAAACTGCGCTGGTTGATACGCGGCCCGCCGAACGCAACGGTGACAACCAACCCAATCCGACCAACCCGCGCTATTCACCGCGCAACATTGGGTGGACTCATTATTACGGCATTGAAGACACATACAGTCGCATCGACTACATCATGCTCAGCCACGGCATGGCGCGGGAATGGGTGACGAACGAAACTTACGTGCTGACGATTCCGAATTGGGGTGTCGGCTCGGATCATCGACCGCTCGTGGCGACATTCGAGGCTGAGAACAAGTAGTGGATGGATTTGCAGCCTTTGCCGGTGGAGTGATCACTGCAAAAATTATCACGAGTCAGTCTCGACAATGAACTTCGCCGATAGCAGAGTTAAATGTATGAACCGAGATGGGCTACAAAGTTTCCAATTAACTTACTGGTCGTGCGCATGTCCGACTTAATGTCATTCGACGGTCATGATGCCGAATTGAATGCGGCAATCGAAGAAGCACAGCGACGTTTGCCAGAGTTCCGCCGCGCCCTTCAAGAAGACGCCCGTCGCTTGATACCCACCATCGAGGGCGCTCTCGTGAAAGCTCGTTTCGAGAGCATTTGTACAGGATGTGCCGAACACCTTTGGATCGAAGATGCAGGTTTCGAGGGCAACAAAATCGTTGGCACCTTATCGAGTGTTCCCCAGGAGATCCCGGAAGTCAGCAAAGGCGACTGGGTGTCTGTTTCTTTCGAGTCGATCTCTGATTGGGTTTATCGTCAGGGCGGTCGGACCTTTGGAGGATTTACTGTGCGAGTCATGCAGAGACGCGGCCAGCAGTGGTAGCATCATGACCGTGCGCTTAACATCTGTTTAGGCCGCAAAACTCACGTCCGCTGCTGCCTTCACACATACAGCGCCGTTTTCAAATCATGCATCAGCAGGCTCATGAACGGATAACGTTTGAGCGGGTCGTGCTCCAGACATTTCAAAACCACCTTCTCCAAGTTCGCCGGCAACTCGGGATTGTATTGGCGCGGCACGACAAAGTCTGAGCGATCCAGTTGTTTGCGCAAAATTTCCGCCGGTGTTTCGCCGGCAAACGGTTTGTTGTTGGTCAGCAGTTCATAGGCGGCGACGCCAAAGGCGAAAATATCCACTCGATGATCGATAGGCTGCCGTTGCAATTGTTCCGGTGCCATGTAGGCCGGTGTGCCAGGATTCTTGGACATCTTCTTCGGCTCCTTGGGAATTGGCTTGGCGAGATCGAAATCAACCAATCGCACCGTGGCGTTGCGCGTGATGAGCACGTTCTCCGGTTTGAAATCGAGGTGCATGAAGCCGCTGTCATGCACGTGCTCCAGTCCCACCGCCATGTCGATCAATATTTGCGCGACGTTTTCCAACAGCACAGGATCGTGGTTCGCATAAAGCTCCTTCAGGTTCGCCCCTTCCACGTATTCCATGAGCAGGTAGGGCGTGCCTTCAATCTTGCCGTGCTCGAAATAACCGATCACGCGATCGTGGTTGTGGATTTTGGAGAGAACTTCGCAACCGCGCAGAAATCGTTTCCGCGCCAGAAAATTAAAGCGCAACCGGTGATGCAGCCGGCGGAGCGCGAACGCTTTTCCCTTCGAGTCGGTGGCCAGCCAGATGTCCGCCATGCCGCCGCTGTTGATCAGTTCCTGCAAATAGAACCGGCCAAAGGGTCCGGGTTGAGGCGATGCGGCGGATTCGATTTCACTCATTGCGTTGATCGACATGGCGCGTTTATGTAACACGCCACCTGACCACCTGCCAATGGTTTATCTGTGGCACCGAATTCCAGCTTGGCGGATGGGCGGTGGATTTTTATGCTGCAGCGATGCGACCACTCCGATCGTTGACGAATGATTTTGCGTGGCGCAGTTTCTTAAAATCATGGCTTGATCCGGGTCTGCATTTCTTTTATCCTGAGGTCTGTCAAATATGTGGCGCGGGTCGCGCGACGCCGGCGGAAGGATATGTCTGCGCGCGTTGCTGGTCCGGCGCCGGGGGAGTACGTTTCATCAAACCGCCATTTTGTGAACGCTGTGGATTGCCCTACGAAGGCGACATCACAACGGCATTTGAATGCAGCAATTGCCGGGAGATGGAACTGCATTTTCGCTCGGCGCGGTCGGCGGTGGTGGCGGGCGGGCTGGTCCTGGAGGTCATTCATCGTTACAAATATCAACGGGCGCTCTGGTTCGAACCCTTTCTGGCCGATTTGCTGGCGCGTGAGGCAGAACCGGTGCTGCGCCAGGAGAAGTGGGACATGATTGTGCCGGTGCCATTGCATTCCGCAAAGAAACGCGAGCGCGAATTCAACCAGGCCGAACGTCTGGCGGCGCGGTTCAGTGTCGCCACGCAGATTCCGGTGAACGATCGCCTGCTCAAACGGGTCGAACCCACGCGAACGCAGACCCGGCTCACGCGCCCGCAACGCGCCGCCAACGTGCGAAAAGCTTTTGCGATGCGTGGAGGTCAGGAATTGCACGGAGAGAAGATTGTGTTGCTGGACGATGTGTTGACGACTGGCGCGACCACCAGCGCATGTGCGAAAGTCTTATTGGCCGCGGGCGCAGGCGAAGTTTGTGTCTGGACAGTCGCCCGCGGGTTGTAGCATATTTGAAATGTCAGATTATTGAATTCCAAATGAATCTGGATCAGAGAAACGCCTTGGGCTCTCAACATTCGAATCTCGATTTCTTAAAGAGTATGGCTACGACCACTTTCACCAAGAAGACGCTCGGCCTTGAAACCAAGGAACCGGCCGTGACACCTCCCGCCGCCGGCACAAGCACCACGTTCACCCGGAAACCGAGGATCGGAACTGGCAAGTCCAAGAAGCGAGAAATCCCCGAAGGGTTGTGGACCAAGTGCCCCAAGTGCAGCACGATGATCTACGACAAGGAGCTGGACGACAATTTAAAGGTCTGTCACCGTTGCAATCATCACTTCCCCATCCGCGCGCGCGAACGCATCCACGCCCTCGTCGAAACCTGTTCCTTCGAGGAAATGGACGCGGATATGACCAGTGTGGATATGCTCGCCTTCACCGGCGTTGAATCCTACACGGACAAACTGGCGGAGTATCAAAAAACCACCGGCTTGAAAGACGCCGTCATCACGGGCATTTGCAAGATCGGTCCGCACCGGGTGGCGCTTGCCGTCATGAACTTCAGT
The DNA here is from genome assembly GCA_016200005.1 of Verrucomicrobiota bacterium. Taxonomy (NCBI): domain Bacteria; kingdom Pseudomonadati; phylum Verrucomicrobiota; species Verrucomicrobiota bacterium. The sequence continues at coordinate 90,304 of JACQFP010000078.1, forward strand.
TTTCTGGGCGGCTCAATGGGTTCGGTGGTGGGCGAAAAAATCACGCGTCTGATCGAGAAGGCCACTGAAATGGAACTGCCCATCATCATCGTATCCACGAGCGGCGGCGCACGGATGTACGAGGGGATGTTCAGCCTGATGCAAATGGCCAAGACCTGTGGCGCCCTGGCCTATCACGCGAAAAGGAAACTGCCATTCCTCAGCGTCCTTACACATCCCACCATGGCGGGTGTCATGGCCAGCTTCGCGACGGTCGGCGACCTCATCATTGCCGAGCCGGGCGCGATGATCGGCTTTGCCGGCGCGCGTGTCATCAAGGATACCACCCAGGCGGAACTGCCGCCCGGCTTTCAAACCGCCGAATTTCTGCTCGATCACGGCTTGGTTGACGCCATCGTGCCGCGTCCCCAGATGAAACAGCAGCTCATCGACTACTTGGATTTTCTGACGGCAGGACGCAAAGAGAAGGCGGCCTGAGTTCAACCAACATCCCTGCGTTGCCGCCCGTTTGAATCCCTTCAGGCCGCAGCACTGGCGGGCAGACAGGCCGGGCCAATCGGCTCGAACGTCTTGTAGGTCAGGACAAATTCCTGGTGGCCGAGAGTTTCCGAAGCGGTCGGAACGCCTTCTGCCGTCTTGATGACGCGATCAAAAATCTCCCGGCCAACCTCGTCCAGCGTCGCGCGCTTTTCCAAGATCCGCCCCGCGTCGATGTCCATGTCCTCGGACATACGACGATACGTTTCCGGATTGGCGCAGACTTTTATCACTGGCGAAATCGCGGAGCCAACGACTGAACCGCGCCCGGTCGTGAACAGAATGACATGCGAACCGCACGCAATGAGTTCGCCGATTTCAGCGTTGTCGTTGATGTTGGCGAAACCAAACCGCACTTCGCCATCGGGAACGACATCCAGCAAGTACAATCCGGCTGCGGGAGGGACATCGCCCGGCTTCAGGATACCGTTGATGCGCGAACTGCCGCTCTTGCTGTAAGCGCCCATCGACTTCTCTTCTTGCGTCGTCAATCCGCCATCGGCGTTGCCCGGCGCAAAACTGCCATGACCCAGGACCGTGTAATGCTTGGCCGCTTTCTCGACACAGGCGATCAACTCGCGCGCCAGTTCCGGTCGCGCCGCGCGTTCGGCCATGATCTGTTCGCAGCCGATCAATTCGCCCGTCTCCTCAAAAATCGCGCGGGCGTTTCGTTCCACCAACAAATCAAACGCGCGTCCGACCGCCGGATTGGCCGTGACGCCGCTGGTCGCATCCGACCCGCCGCAAATCGTGCCGACGATCAGTTCGTTGATGTTCATCTCCACTCGAGGCGTTGCAGCCGTTTGTTGAAGGGTTGACTCAATCCAACGTTGCCCTTCGGCGATGGACTTGCGCGTGCCGCCGGTGTTTTGAATGACGACAGTCGTCACGGGGCGTCCCGTTTCCCGGATCGCGCGCGCCAAGTCGGTGCGATTAAAGCCTTCACAGCCGAGGGAGACCAGCACGGCGCCGGCGACGTTAGGGTGCGTGCAAAGCTTTTTCAACATGCGGAAGGAATACGCGTTGGGAAAACAGCCGCCGAAACCAATCAGATGCACACCCCGGTCACGAAACGGAAACATGATTTCGCGGGCGACGTGGTGCGCGCACTCAACAAGGTAGGCGACGACGATGATGTTACGGATGCCTTTGCGGCCATCGGGTCGAAGATAGGCTTTCACGTTTGAGTTCGTGCACGTCGATGATTCCAACTTCAATGGTGCTCCTTGAAATACTTGCCCTGTTCCTTCCAGGTGTAGGTCGGCAGATAATCACTCTTGATGTTGTGCGTGTGAACGTGTTCGCCCACCGGGATGGGCAAGATGGCTGAACCAATCGGGACGCCGTACTTGATGATCTTTTGGCCGGGTGCAATGTCGCGAGCGGCAACCTTGTGCCCGAGCGGGAGGTCCAGGGAGGCGTGAATACTTTTGCCGTCCACCTGAAATTCCTCTCCAGCTTCAATCGTCGCAATGGCGACGAACACGTTGTCGCGCGGTGAAATCCGCAACAGACGCGAGTCGGTGGTTGGAACGGCAACTGTGGCGGTATTTTGCATGAACGGTTTAACGTTACTGCCACGGCGCGATTTTTTCTACAACTGATTTTCTGAAGCGAAAGCGTTCGCGGCTTGCCAGCGTATCGTTTGCAGGAAATAATCCCCAAGCTCAAAGCACTCTCATGAACAAGACAGCCGTGGTAACAGGCGCCGGCAGCGGTGTGGGGCAGGCCATCAGCTTGGCACTCGCACAGGAAGGCTGGCGCGTGGTGCTGGTTGGACGACGGAAAGCGTCGCTTCTCAAAACCGTCAAGTTGTCCGGCAAGAGATCCAGGAATCTGATTGTTTGTCCCTGCGATGTGGGGAACGCCGCCGCCGTTGATAAAACCGCGCGGCTGGTGTTGAAGAAATTTGGCAAGGTTGAAGTTCTGGTAAACGCCGCCGGCATCAATGTGCCGCGACGAGCGCTGAAGGAATTGTCGCTGACGGATTATCGCGCAATGCTCGCCACAAATCTGGACGGCGCGTTTTACTGCATCCGGGCCTTTTTGCCTTCGATGCGGCGACAACAATCGGGCACGATCATCAACATCGTTTCCGATTCGGCAAAACAAGCGAACGTGAAAGCTGGAGCTGGTTATGTCGCTTCCAAGTTCGGACTGGCCGGGCTAACGCAATCCCTCAATGCCGAAGAGCGTGTCAATGGCATCCGCGCCTGCGCAATTTTTCCGGGCGACATCGACACGCCGTTGTTGAATCGCCGGCCAGTCCCGCCGACGCCGGAAGCCCGCCAGAAAATGCTCCTGTCCGAGGACGTGGCCGCGTGCGCATTATTGGCAATCAATCTGCCACGACGCGGCGTTGTGGAAGAAATTCTGATCAGGCCACTCTGACGGGCGGTCCGGCAGTCTTCATGACTGATGGTTGGGCGAGCAAGAACATAAGTGAGCGTTGCATCAAGCCCTTTCGTCAAGCTCCCAAGTAGGCGCTCCGGACTTGCGGATTCTGACGAAGCGACTTCGATTCGTCCTGTAAAATGATCCGGCCGGTTTCGAGCACGTAGCCGTACTGCGAGATTTCAAAAGCGAGGTTGGCGTTCTGTTCCACCAGCAGAATAGTGATGCCGTGCTCCCGGTTGATCTCGACGATTTTTTCAAAGATGGTTTTCACCAGCAACGGCGCGAGGCCAAGCGAAGGTTCGTCCAGCATGAGGAATTTGGGTTTGCTCATGAGTGCGCGGCCAATGGCGAGCATTTGCTGCTCGCCGCCCGAGAGCGTGCCGGCTTCCTGCCTTCCGCGTTCCTTCAAGCGTGGGAAAATGCCGAAGACATAATCCAGTTCACGTTCAATGATCGATTTGTCCGTCTGCAAATAGGCGCCCATCATCAGATTTTCCAGGACCGTGAGGTTGGCGAAGATCATCCGCCCTTCAGGCACTTGCGAGATTCCGAGTTTGACGATTTGATGCGGCGGCAGGTTGGTGATGTCTTTGCCCTCGTAGGTGATCGTGCCCGATCGAGCCTTCAGCAAACCGGAGATCGTTTTGAGCGTGGTGGTTTTGCCCGCGCCGTTGCTGCCGATCAGCGTGACAATGGCGCCCGGCTTCACGGACAGCGAAATGCCGTGCAGCGCGGTGATTGCGCCGTAGCTCACCGCAAGATTTTTGACCTCAAGCATTTTTTACCGGCTCCTCGCCCAGGTAAGCTTCAATGACTTTCGGGTTTGCGCGCACTTCCGCTGGCGCGCCTTCGGCAATCTTGATCCCGTAATCGAGTACCGCAATGCGTTCGCAGATGCCCATGACAACCTGCATGTCGTGTTCGACCAGCAACACGGCGATTCTGTATTTGTCTTTGACGAATTGAATCAATTTCATCAGCGCAACCTTTTCCGTCGGGTTCATGCCGGCGGCCGGTTCGTCCAACAAAAGCAGTTTTGGCCGGGTCGCCAGGGCCCGGACGATTTCCAGCCGACGCTGGTCGCCGTAGGGCAGGCTCTTGGCGTTGGCGTCGCGGAATCGGACGAGGTTGAAGATTTCCAGCAGTTCCATCACTTGTGTTTTCACCGCTTCTTCCCCATCGCGGAATCCACTCCCGCGCCAGAGCGCGTCGCGAATGCCGTGTGGACGGTGAAGCTGAACCGCAGCGCGCACGTTGTCGAACACGCTCATGCCGGCGAACAGCCGGATGTTCTGAAACGTCCGTGCAATACCGAGCGCGGTGAGTTGATGAGGTTTCAGCTTCGCCGTCGGCCGGCCCTCAAACGAGATCGCGCCGGAGGTTGGCTGGTACACGCCGGTGATGAGGTTGAACACGGTGGTTTTACCCGCGCCGTTCGGGCCGATGAGGCCGACGAGTTCGTGATTTCCGATTTGCAGATCGACTTCCGACACAGCCGCCAGGCCGCCGAATCGGATCGTAACCAGATCGAGTTGCAGCAAGCTAGGCATGAATTAAAAATTAAAAATGCAAAATTCAAAAGGAGTTAGTCAACGCCGCCGCGTTTCGTGGAAACGATGATCGCTGCAATCACGCGTTTGATTTCATCGGCCTCCTGAATCAGCGGTTGCAATTCATTTAAAGGAACCACTTTTGCAGGTGCGAGCAATCGTAGCCGCAGGTGCGTCTCTCGCGCTTCTTTGAGCGCAATGCTCATCTTACTGACAAAATCGGCTTTGCTTTGCGCTGCCTGTGCTTCCTCGACATTGGCCGGAACACTTGTCCCCGCGCGCAGAATCTGACTCATCAGCACGCGCCCGACACCCGGACGCTCATCCAACTTCACGCAGAGTTGAATCACCAGAACCGCAAAGTCAAAAGTGCGCACGACGATATCCTTCGGCGGGATTCCTCCACGACCTCCCGAATTAGATTTGGCATTTTTCATTTCTAATTTTTAATTTTTAATTTCCTGCCAAACGTGAACAAACCCTGCGGGCGGGCGATCATCAGGACGATGATTAGCAATGAGTAAATGATCATGCGATATTCCGCGAAGCCGCGGAGCACTTCGGGCAACAGTGTCAACAGCACCGCGGCAATAATCACGCCGACCGTGCGCCCCATCCCGCCGAGGATCACCATCACGACAATGTCGATGGACTTCATGAAATCGAAACCGGTTGGCGACAGGAATTGCTTGTGATGCGCGTAGAGTCCGCCCGCTATGCCGGCGAAGAACGCCCCCGCAACGAATGCCGTGACCTTGTATCGTGTCGGGTTGATGCCCATGGCGCCGGCGGCCACTTCGTCGTCATGCACGGCGATGAAACCGCGACCGTACGTGGAGTTCACCAGGCTACCGACGACAAACACCGTTATCGCGGCGAAGCTCCAAGCCCATCCGAAGTTGGTCCAATTTGGAATTCCAGTCAGTCCTGTGGCCGCGCCGAAAGCCTCGGTCGTCTGAAAATACACGCGGATGATTTCGCCGAAGCCCAACGTCACGATGGCGAGGTAATCACCCCTGAGCCGCAATGTGGGCACGCCGACGCCGAGACCCACCGCCGCCGCCATGATGCCGCCGAGCAAGAGACTGGCGAGGAAGAGGAGCGGTTGCGCCCAGGGTGGCAGATAACTTTGCAGCATGAGCGAACACTTCGCCGCCGTGTAACCGCCCACCGCCATGAACCCGGCGTGTCCGAGACTGAACTGGCCGGTGTGTCCGTTGATCAGGTTGAGGCTGACCGCAAGGATGATATTGATCCCAACGTCAATGGCGATCCCGAGATAATAACGGTTGAACTGGGCGGAGAAATACGACACGCCGACTGCCATGAGGATGGCCGCCAGCAGAAATCGTTTTGCGCCCGAGTTCATGACTTGAAGGAAAAACCAAATCCCAAGCGCCAAGCTTCTAAGAAAATCCAAGCATCAAACTCCAAGAAGGCGCGCAAGTTCCATTGAATTTTGGAGCTTGGAGTTTCTCTGGAGACTGGATGTAGGAGGTTGGAGCTTTTCACACTTTCTCGATTTGGGGTTTTCCCAGCAATCCCGCTGGGCGAACCAGGAGAATTAAAATCAGAATGGCGAATGCGATGCCATCACGGTAGTTCGACACGCCGGAAACGCCGCCGGCAAAAGTTTCCACGATGCCCAGGATCAGCCCGCCCAAGGCTGCGCCCGGCAGGTTGCCGATGCCGCCAAAAACGGCCGCGACAAAAGCCTTCAACCCCGTTTGCACTCCCATGAGCGGATCGATGCTCGCATAGTTCATGGCGAAAAGGATACCGCCGGCGCCCGCCAGGGCCGAGCCGAGACCAAATGTGAATGAGATGACACGATTGATGTTCACGCCCATGAGCACCGCCGCCTGTTCGTTGAATGACACGGCGCGCATGGCCATTCCCATCTTTGTCTTTTGCACGATAAACCGCAACGCCACCAGCAAGAGCGCGGTGGTGACGAAGACGATCACTTGATTTGTCCCCAGCACCAGCCCGCCGGCATGCCAGGCCGTGACCGGGATCAGATCTGGAAACTTGCGCGGGGCGGCGCCGAAGACCGCCCTGTGCTGAGCGACGTATTCGATGAAGAGCGACACGCCGATGGCCGTGATCAGCACCGTGAGCTTGGGCCGGTTTCGCAGCGGACGGTAGGCAAGAAATTCAATCAAGATGCCGATGAGCGCGCAGATGGCCATGGACAACACCAGCACCAGTGCGCCGCCCACGTAGGATTGCGCGGGCAGAAGGTGATTCACCACTGGCGAGAGGAAGTAGCCGGCGAACGCGCCCAGCATGAAGACGTCGCCGTGGGCGAAATTGATGAAGCGCAGGATGCCATAAACCATCGTGTAGCCCAGCGCGATCAGCGCGTAAATTGCGCCGAGGGCGAGGCCGTTGATGAGCTGCTGGAGGAGTTCGTTGATAGTCGTTAGTTGATAGTTGATAGTCCTCGCTCCGAAAGTCACGCCCCTTCCAAGACCGACCGGCGAAGGCCACTGAGCATTTTCCCCTGTTCTTCTGCGGCGGCATAAGGTCGCTGAAAAGCATCCTGCGAAAGAAAACCCTGTCGCTGCCCGACGAAGGATTGCGAGACAACTTCAAAAAGTGATCCAGTGGCAATTTCCAGAAAACGCGCATAGTCGTTTTTGGAATTTCGTGCGGTGCCTTCCGCGATGTTTGAGGAAATGGAAACGGCGGCGCGGCGCATCTGATTCGTTAAACCGAATCTTTCGTCGGCTGGAAAGTTCCGCGTGGTTTCATAAACCAAGTCGGCAAAATTGATCGCTTTCTGCCAGGTTTCGAGTTTTTCGAAGTTGAACATAGGTTGTGTCCTTTCGCTTTTGTCTATCAACCATCAACTATCCACTATCAACTCTGTTACGGCGCGACCGTTTCAAGGTATTTGAACTTGCCGCCCTTGACTTGCAGAATGACCGCGGACTTCGTGGCGTCCCGTTTTTCATTGATCGTGATGACGCCGGTCACGCCTTGAAATCCCTTTGTCGCTGCCAGTGCGTCGCGGACCTTTTGACCGTCCGTGCTACCGGCCCGCTTCATCGCGTCCGCGAGCACCGCTGCGGAGTCGTAGGCGCACGCGGCCAGCGCGTCGGGCATCTTGCCGTTCCAGCGCTTGCGATAATTCTCCACAAACTTCTTACTCTGCTCGCTGCCCACATCGAGATGATAGTGGGTTGAAAGATAAGTTCCTTCCATCGCGGCGCCGCCGATTTCGACCAGCTTCTCGGACTCCCAGCCGTCGCCGCCGAAAATCGGGACGGTCAGGCCGAGCTGCCTCGCTTGCACGCAAATCAACGCAGCGTCGGTGTAGTAGCCCGGAACAAAGACACCGTCGGGATTGGCGGCTTTGATGGCGGTGAGTTGCGCTTTGAAATCCTTGTCGCCGCCGTTGTAGTCGAGTTCGGTCGCGATGGTGCCGCCGTTGGCAATGAACCGTTCCTTGAAAAACTTCGCCAGCCCTTTGCTGTAATCGCTCTTCACATCGGTGAACACCGCGACCTTTTTGGCCTTGAGGGTTTTCGTCGCGAAGTTCGCCATCACCGTGCCTTGAAACGGGTCGATGAAGCAGACGCGGAAAATGAAGTCGCCCGTCTCCGTGACCTTCGGATTCGTGGACGAAGGTGAAACCATCGGAATCATGTTCGCCTGACAGATCGGTGCGGCTTCGAGCGAGCGACTCGAGGCCACTTCACCGAGCACGGCGACGACGCCGTCGCGCGCGATGAGCTTGTTCACAACAGTGGCGGGTTCGCCCGCTTTGGATTGCGTGTCCTCCGTCAGCAGTTCAATTTTCTTCCCAAGCACACCACCGGAGCCATTGATCTCCTCAACCGCTAGCAACGTGCCTTCGTGCGACGAAATGCCAAAAGTCGCTTCCTTGCCGGTTAGCGACGCGTATTCACCAACGCGAATGCTTCCTTCTCCCGATTTTTTACAACCCAGGAGAAGCAGGCCAAACGCGAGCAGCGGGAAGACGAGTGAAAGCGCAAAACGTTTCCTCATATAATTAGTCGATTATCGGTTCAGGTTGTCGTTGTGCCAGCCAGTTTCGACAACGTCAAACCTGGCTGAGCTGTGCTTGCTAAGCTAAGGATACATCAGGAGGGTTTCAACTCCGAAAGAACTTTGTCTGTGCGTGAACACATTGTTTCAGATTTTTCTGGCCGCGGGCGCACCAAAAAAATACCTTATGCCGCTTTGAATCGTCGCAAAATGAAAAGAATTTCTACCTGGACGCTGACCGGTGCTGTGGCCTGCCTTGCGCTCACCAGTTGCAGCAAAAAAACTGATTCCGGCCCGAAGGGGCCGCCGATTGTGCAAGTCGTGGCGGTGGAAGCGAAACGCCAGCCGGTGGCCGAGACACTTTCCTTGGTCGGCTCGGTGGCGGCCAAGGAAATGGTGGAGATCAAATCGGAAACCGACGGCGTCGTTCAGGAAATTCGTTTCAAGGAAGGTCTGCGGGTGGAGAAGGGGCAGTTGCTCGTGCAATTGGACGAAAGCAAACTGGCGGCGACGCTTGCCGAGGCGGAGGCCAACTTCAAATTGAGCCGGGCCAACCACGAACGCGCCCAACAACTCTACAATGACAAACTAATTTCCCAACAGGAATTCGATCAGGCCGCCGCCACATATAATGTCAACCAGGCGAGCTTGGACTTGAAGAAACGCGAACTCAAGGACACGCGGATTTATGCGCCATTCAGCGGGATTGTTGGCGCGCGTTATGTCAGCCCCGGCCAGGTGATCAGCAAGAACACCACGCTGACTTACCTGATTGATATCGACCCCGTCGTCGTAGAGTTCAACGTGCCGGAGCGTTTCCTGAGTCAACTGCACGTCGATCAAATCATCGAAATCGGTGTGGCCACCTACCAGTCACGAAAGTTCAAAGGAAAGGTATATTTCGTTTCATCCTTTGTTGATCTCGCCACGCGCACCGCCCTGGTCAAAGCCTACATCCCCAACCCGGACGCGGAACTCAAACCCGGCATGTTTGCGAATCTCGACCTGACGTTGACGATTCGCGAAAATTCCGTGGTCATTCCGGAAGTCGCCATCAGCCAGCTTCTGGAGGACAGTCGGGCCAACGTGTATGTCGTTGGGGAAGGCAGCAAAGTGGTCCTCGCGAAGGTCACACTGGGCGTGCGTCTGGCCGGGCGGGTGGAGGTGGTTGAAGGTTTGAAAGGCGGCGAAAAGGTCATTGTCGAGGGTCTGCAAAAAATTGGGCCTGGCTCGACGGTCAAACTTGCGCCGCCAGAATCCGCTGCGGCTTACGAAGAAAAAGAGGCCCCGACGCAACCCCGCAAATAAGCGCTCCACATGATTCTGCCCCGCATCAGTATTCAACGCCCGGTGCTCGCCTCCATGATGAGCCTGGCGCTGATTCTGTTTGGCGTGATCGCTTTGTCGCGGCTGCCGGTGCGCGAGTTGCCGGACATTGATCCGCCCATCGTCAGTGTATTGACGGTCTATCCCGGCGCAAATGCGTCGGTTGTCGAAACCGAGGTCACGGAGCGGCTCGAAGAGGTGATCAACAACATCGAAGGCATCAAAACTCTCACCAGCCAGAGCCGCGAAGAGGCCAGCACGATCACCGTCGAGTTCGATCTTTCGCGCGACATCGAACAGGCGGCGCAGGACGTGCGCGACCGTGTTGCCCGCGTGCGCGGTCTGTTGCCCGAAGACATCAAAGAGCCAATCGTCGCCAAGCAGGAGGCCGACGCCAACCCGATCATCTGGATCGGCGTCAACAGCTCGCGCTTCACGCCGTTGCAAATGACCACGCTCGCCGAACGGCAGATCAAAAATCGCCTCCAAACGATCAAGGGCGTTTCCTCGGTCATCATCGGCGGTGAACAGCGTTTCGCCATGCGCCTGTGGCTCGACGCGGAAAAAATGGCCGCGCACCAGCTCACGGTGCTGGACGTGCAACGCGCGCTCCGCCAGCAGAACGTCGAGCTTCCGAGCGGTCGCGTCGAGAATCTTCATCGCGAAATGACGATTGAAACGCGCGGTGAGTTGAAAACGCCGGAGGAATTCAACAAGTTGGTAATCAAAAACGACGGAGTCAAGATTGTCCGTTTGCGCGACATCGGCGAGGCGCGCGCCGGCGTGGAAAACGAACGCACCGTCGCCCGCAACAATGGCCGGCCGTGCATCTTCCTTGGCATCGTCAAGCAATCCAAGGCCAACACCGTGGATGTCGCCAAGGGCGTCAAGGCGGAAATCGAGCGCATCAAGCCGACGCTGCCCGAAGGCATTGAGATGGTCTTCAATTACGATGAGTCGATCTACGTCGAGAAGGCCATCGACGAAGTCTGGACGACGCTTGGCATCGCCTTCGCGCTCGTTGTGCTCATCATCTACCTCTTTCTGGGCGATTTTCGCTCCACGATTATTCCGGCCATCACGATTCCCGTTTCGCTTGTGGCAACGTTCGCGATTCTTCACGCCTTTGGCTACTCCATCAACATCCTGACCATGCTGGCCATGGTGCTGGCCATCGGCGTGGTGGTGGACGACGCCATCGTGGTGCTCGAAAATATCCATCGCCACATCGAGAAGGGCGAGCCGCCGATGCAGGCCGCGTTCAAGGCCATGGATGAGATCGCCTTCGCGGTGATCGCCATTACCATTTCGCTCGTGGCGGTCTTCCTGCCGCTGGCATTTCAGAAAAGCACCACGGGCCGGCTGTTCATCGAGTTCGCCGTGGCCGTGGCCGGTTCCGTCGTTGTCTCCGCCTTCGTCGCGTTGTCGCTTTCGCCGATGATGGCCTCGCGCCTCCTCAAGCCGGCGCATGAACAGCGCCACTCCTTTATCGTTCGGGGCTTTGATCGATTGGTGAAATGGTTCACGCGCACTTATGACCGATTGCTTCGTCTGGCGCTCGCCCACCGGCCCACCACCATTTTCATCGGCCTGCTCAGCCTGGTGTTGATGGTCGTGACCTACAAACAACTCGAAGGCGAATTCCTGCCCGAAGAGGACAAAGGCCGGCTGCTGTGCATCGTCTTTACGCCCGAAGGTTCGACTTCCGAATACACCGACCGCATCGCGGCCAAGATGGAAAACATGTTGAAAGACACCCCCGAAGTCCAAACGTATGGCTCGGTGGTCGCGCCGGCCTTCAACGGGCCGGGCCAGGCCAACTTCGGCATCGTGTTTGTCCGCCTTAAAGACCGCGCCGAACGCAAACGCAGCGTGCAAGAGATGGTGAACGGCCCGGGCGGCCTGCGTGCGAAATTTTTTAACGACATCGAGGGCGCGATTGCGGTGCCGCAAATTCCGAAGGCGATTGGCCGCGGTTTCAACTCCGCCTTTCAACTCGTGATTCAATCGCAGGACCTCGATTCGCTCAACCGTTACGTTATCGACCTGCAAAACAAGCTGCGCCAGACCGGCTTTCTTATGAACGTCCGTTCCTCATTTGAAGTCAACAAGCCGGAATTGCGCCTCGACATCAACCGCGATCGCGCCGCCGCGCTGGGTGTGTCCATTGAAGATATTTCGCGCACGTTGCAAATGCTGTTCGGCGGTCTGGACCTGAGCCGCATCAAACTTGACGGCAAGGAATACGAAGTCATCACGCAACTGGAGCGCAAGTCGCGCCTCACGCCACAGGACCTCGACCGGCTCTACGTGCGCAACACGGAAGGCAAGTTGATTCAGCTCAACAGCATCGTTACGCACCAGGCGGGCGCGGCGCCGAGCGCCATTGAACACTACAACCGCCTTCGCAGCGCGACAATTTAAGCGTCTCTAAGCGGCGTGCCCCTCGGCACGGCCATTGATCGCGTTGACGAAATGGTGCGCGCCGACCTGCCGCCGGGATTTTTGCACGATTGGAGCGGTGAGTCGCGCGACCTCAAAGACGCGGGGCAGGAAATCATCTGGGTGTTGTTGCTGGCGCTGATCATCGTGTACATGGTGCTGGCTGCGCAGTTTGAGAGCCTCATGCATCCGCTCACCGTCATGCTGGCCGTGCCCTTGGCCGGCGTGGGCGCGTTCGGATTGTTGTGGCTCGTCAATTTCATCGGGACGATCACTTCGCATCCGGTGCCGGCGATGAACATCAATCTCTTCAGCCAGATCGGTCTCGTGTTGCTCGTCGGTCTGGTGACCAAGAATTCCATCCTGCTCGTCGAGTTTGCCAATCAACAACGTGAAAAAGGTGCCAACGCCCACGATGCGATGGTGCAGGCGGGACTCGTGCGATTGCGGCCGATTTTGATGACGGCGTTTTCCACGATCGCGGGCATCCTGCCGATTGCGATTGGTTTCGGTGCCGGCGCAGAAAGCCGCCGCCCGATGGGAGTGGCCGTGGTCGGCGGCATGTTGACCAGCACGTTCCTCACGCTGGTCATTATCCCTGTTGTTTACACTTTCTTCAGCGACATCGCTGAGAGGTTTGGCCGCAAGAAAACGCTAGCACCGGTTCCTGCCGAACCTGCCCCCGTCGCCAAGTAAATATCAGGTTTTTGGTGGGGATGGAATAGGTAGAATCATTTTACTCAGAACCGCACGCAGGAACGCAGAAGTATCCAGCACTTTTTCATTCTCCAGAATTTGCAGTGAAACCTTTGAAATCACTCCGCATTCATTCAGTAACTCATTGAGCTTTGCTCGATCTCGTCGCTCAAGCACCAAGTGTGGTGCATTCAAATCGCAGCACCGGATGTGATACTTACCAGCCGGAGTTGCGCCTAGGAGATGGTGGGTAGCTGGGTCTTCGAAAATATGGACTCCATAATCGTGTTCCTTCGTTGGGTTCAAAAACCTAACGCCAGCCTTTCGCAGATACAGATCTGGCCACAGGCAACCTTTGGAACCGTTGCAGTGTCGCGTTGCAGGAAATAGGTTTGGGTATTTGTTTCTAGCCAAGCCGCTGAGAGTCGGGTTGAAGTGGTCAACCTCCATGCTCTTGTAACCGACCCTGTCAACATGTTGAAGGGAATACGCACAGCGCCCGCCAAAATCGTGCAACAAAAAAGGCTTTGCTGCTCTATAAGTTGACTCGGTGAATTGACGCTTAGGCTGATGGCGTTCAATCCGCGCGTTTGTGGAAGCTAACATAACGATTCACTGCTTCAACGAGGCTTCGCGTTAGCTCTCGCTGATTGTATTCCCAGATCAATTCCTCACCAGAACGAGGATTCCGTAGGCCACGACGCAAGTTCGACAAATGCTCAAGTTCCCTTTTTTCAACAAGCGTTAACGTATCCAAAGCTTCGCGGCCAGCGAGTGCGATGAACCGCTGCTCGTGCTGCTCAGTCCATTCCAAATCCGGCAACGTAATTCTGTGATCTAAATCCGAAGCTTGGGTGTCGTCTGCGGCCAGCCACGCCTTCACCGGGTCTGAGGCTGTTCCTCTGGCCGGCGCACGCAATTCCGCTTCGCTTGTCGTTATGGCCAAGACGGCTTCGAGCGTTCTCGTGCTGGCATTCGCACGGATTTGCGATAATTCAAAATCGACCGTAATCATTCGTTCGATAACAATGTCTCGTTCTGGACGAAAAGCAACCTAATCAAATGTTGCTGAACAGCAAGCGGGGATCGAAGCAACGCAATAGGTTCGGCCATCACCGGTGCAACATCTTTGCCTTTCTTCGCTTCCATCAATGCCGCCCAAAAAGAGAACGAGTAAAACGCAATCTCTGCGATTGGACCGTGGCGAGCCATAACCATGTGGTTTGCAAGCTCCATTCTTGTTGCGACGGGAGGTTGCCAAGGCGGTGGGGCGTCAAGGAGAGTCCCTTGACCACCTAAATAATCCATTGACGTTTTCTTGAGGGCCAGAAGCTCCAACTCAGAGATTGCAGTCGAATAGCAATCGGCCAATCCATTTGTCTTGTTTACCAACCCAAAATGGACTTGCACAAAGCCTTCGTCCCGCTCAACAGCAAATCGGTTAAAGTACATCAACCTTCTAAATCCTGTTGTTAGGAGAGCAACTCCGATTGACTGTTTTTCCGCCATGGGATGCCTTTTAGATTCAATGTCCATCGAGTTGTGTGAACCACACCGATGTGTATAAAATGACCTGGCAAACGTCAACCACCCTTTTGTTTAGAGTTTTTTTGGAAAGGCGAATGATGAACGCCGCTCAGATGTGTGGCATGATCAAGCGAGGTGGCGTTGGGAGCCCGGTTTTATTTCTTCTGAGACTTCAAACTATATCAATACCCTTTTTCATCGCCATTCACTTGCGTCCTGGCTACACTGGTCGAAATGAAATCAGGCTGCCCTCGCCTCGTTCTTCTCGGTGCATTGTGCGCCGTCTTCCTGATTTCATGCGGAAAACCGGACCAGACCAAATCGACGCGGTCAAACACACCGCCGCGACCGGTCCGCGTCGTTCGTGCCGAGTCGCAGCCGATGGAACGCGCGCTGCCCGTCGTGGGCACGCTCCTGGCCCATGACGACGCCACGGTGTCCGCGCAAGTCGCGGGGCAAATTGAAAAGTGTCGAGTGGACATCGGCGACCACGTCAGCGCGGGTCAGGAGATCGCGTTGATTGACACGACCTCCTACGAAGCACTCGCGCGCCAATCCGCCGCCAACCTTGCCAAAGCCACGGCCAGCGCCGCCAACAATGCGAAAAATCTCCAACGCTTCCAGCAGTTGGAGAAAGGCGGGATTGCCTCCACCAGTGAACTCGAACGGGCCGTTGCCGATGCCGAGCAGTCGCGGGCGGAAGTCAAAGCGGTGGAAGCGGCCGACGCCATCGCGCGCCTCAATCTCGAACGGTCACGCGTGAAAGCGCCGTTCGACGGCGTGATCGCCGAACGCATCGCCAATGTCGGAGAGTACGTCACCGCCGGCACCCGCATCGTCAGGCTCGTCAAGACCGACCCGCTGCGCCTGCGCCTCCAGGTGCCGGAACGCGAATCGGCGGCGGTGCGTGCAGGCCAGCTCGTCCGACTGAGCGTCGAGAACGATACCAACACTTACAGCGGTCACATCGCCCGAGTGTCCCCCGCACTCGACGAAACCAACCGCATGCTCGTCGTCGAAGCCGACGTGCCCAATCCCGGTTCGCTGCGGGCCGGCCTGTTCGCCCGCGCGGAAATCGTCTTGAACGAACGCGAAGCTGCGTTGAGCGTGCCGACCAACGCGCTCATCACTTTTGCCGGCTTAGAAAAAGTCGTCGTCGTCCAGGAAGGTAAAGCCAAAGAAAAAACGGTTACGACGGGCCGGCGAAGCCATGACCGTATGGAGATCGTCTCCGGCTTGACGGCAGGCGAAATCGTTGTCTTAAAACCCGGCGGACTGCGCACCGGACAACCCGTGAAGGTTGAAGCTCAACCGGAGAATGCCCCAATAGAAAAGGAAGCTGCCGGATCCGGCCACTAACCCAACGCGATTGCCTCCATGCAAAAGCTCGCTGAAATCTGCATCCGCCGTCCGGTCTTCGCCACCATGATCGTGATGACGCTCGTCGTGGTGGGTGCCGCGAGTTATCTCAAATTGGGCGTTGATCGTTTCCCGTCGGTGGATCTGCCGACGGTGCGCGTGTTCACCCGCCTGCCCGGGGCGTCGCCGGCGGAGATGGAATCACAAATTGCCCAGCCCATCGAAGAGGCGCTCAACACCATCGAAGGCATCAAGGAATTGCGCTCGGTCAACGGCTCGGGGGTCACGTTCATCATCGTCACCTTTGAGTTGAATCGCGACATCGATACCGCCACCCAGGACGTGCGCGACCGCATCGCCACCGTGCTCCGCGATTTGCCGCGCGACGCCGACCCGCCCACGATTTCCAAGTCCGACATTGACCAGTCGCCCATCTTTTCCCTCGCGATTTCCGGCAGCCGCTCGCAACGGGAACTCACTGAGATCGCGGACAAAATCGTCAAGAAACAGGTCGAGCGCTCGGCGGGTGTCGGCGAAGTCCAGATCACGGGCGGTCTCGATCGCGCCATCAATGTCTGGGTGGACGCCGACCGGCTCGCGGCTTATCAGATTCCCATCACTGCGGTGCGCGACGCCGTCGAACGTCAGAACGCGAACATTCCCGGCGGCAACGTCACAACCGATCTGCGCGAGCAAACGTTGCGCACGATGGGCCGCCTTACCGACCCGAAGGCATTCAACGACCTGGTGCTGGCCACGCGCAAAGGCTCACCCGTTCGAGTGCGCGACATCGGTTGGGCCGAGGACGGCACGAAGGAGCAGCGTTCCTATTCACGCCTCAACGGCGCGCCCACAGTGACACTCGAAATCCTGCGCCAATCCGGCGCCAACACCGTCGCCGTCATCGAGGGCGTGAAGGAAAAATTACGCGCGCTGGAAGCCCAGCTTCCGGCCGATGTGAAATTGGAAATTATCCGCGACCAGTCGCGTTACATTTACGAGGCGCTGCACGAGATCAAGCGCCATCTCATTCTGGGCAGCATACTGGCGTGTCTCGTGGTGCTGCTCTTCATGCGCAACTGGCGCGCGATGGTCATCGCCGCCGTCGCCATCCCCACTTCGGTCATCGCTGCCTTCGGCATGATGAAGGCGCTCAATTTCACGCTCAACAGTGTGACCATGCTCGCCCTCGTGCTCATGGTCGGCATCGTGATCGACGACGCCATCGTTGTGCTCGAAAACATTTTCCGCTTTGTTGAGGAAAAGAAAATGCGGCCCTTTGAAGCCGCGCGGGCCGCGACGGCCGAAATCGGGCTGGCGGTGATGGCTACCACATTCAGCCTCGTTGTCATCTTCGTGCCCGTGGCGTTCATGTCGAGCATCTCAGGAAGATTTCTCTACCAGTTCGGCATCACTGCCGCGGCGTCCGTGCTCGTCAGCTTGCTCGTCTCGTTCACGCTCACGCAAATGATGAGCGCGCGGTTGCTCAGGGTGAATCGGAAAGATAAGCGACCCACCCCTGACCCCTCCCAGGAGGGGAAAAATCTTTCGTGTCCTGCTCCCCTCCAGGGAGGGGCTGGGGGTGGGTTTCTGAGCGACGACGAACCTCGTTCCCGTTCCGGCTTCTACGGGAAACTTGATCGCGCTTACAGTCGAGTCTTGAGCTGGTCCGTTCATCATCGCTGGCTCGTCGCCGGGTTGGCGTTACTGGTTATCGCTTCATCCGCGCCGCTCTACAAAATGGTGCGCCAGGAATATTTGCCCAGCAACGTGGACGAAGGCGAATTCGAAGTTAGCGTCACCGCGCCGGAAGGCACCGGTCTGGGCGCGATGAACGAGGTCGGGTTGCGCGTGGAAAGCGAACTTCGCTCCATCCCAGGTGTGCGCCTCGTGTTGGCGGCGATCGGCGGCAGCGGCGGATTTCTTGGCAGCGTCAACAATGGCCGCTTTTACGTCCGCCTTGCCCCGCACGAGGAGCGGCACTTCCAATGGGGACGCCTGCTCCAGTTGCGACCGTGGCGCGCTTTCCAGGGCAATTACTCCCAGCGCGACATCCAGCAGGAAATCCGGCGTCGCCTGCGCGCGCTGCCGGAAGTCCGCGTGCAAATTCGCAACCCGCAGTCATTCGTCGGCGGCGGCCCGAACTTCGACATCGATTTTTCCCTGCTCGGCGCCGACCTCGACACGTTGTTCAGCTACGCCGAACACCTGCGCACCAACGCGACGGAGCTTGGCCTGCAGGACGCCGACATCACCCTCAAGCTCGACAAACCCGAACTGCGCGTCGAGATCGACCGCGAACGCGCGGCCAATCTGGGTGTGGACACCGAGGACATCGCCAACGCGTTGCGCATCATGGTCGGCGGCGATCTGCGCGTGACCCGTTATCACGACGACGACATGAACGAAGATTACGACGTGCAGGTGCGCCTCAAAGAGAGCGACCGCAATCATCCGGCGAACATCACGCGCCTGTTCGTCCCGCGCCGCAACGGCAGCCTGGCCCGGCTCGACAACGTGGTGAAAATTGTGCCGACCAAAGCCGCCTCGCGCATCGACCGTCTCGACCGGCAACGGCAAGTGAGTTTGCGCGCGGCCGTCGCGCCGGGCTATGCGCAAGCCGACCGTATTGCCGCATTGCGCGCCGAAGTCGCGAAGATGGGGTTGCCGACCGGCTACTCCACGCGCATTTCGGGAAGGGCGCGCGAACTGGAAACTACCTTTGTGGAATTTCTCTGGGCTTTTTCGATGTCGGTGATTCTGATGTACATCATCCTCGCGTCGCAATTTGAAAGCCTTGTTCATCCGTTCACGATTTTGTTGTCGTTGCCCCTCTCGGTGCCGTTTGCGTTCATCTCGTTGCTCGTGGCAGGCCAGACGATCAACCTCTACTCCGCCCTCGGCCTGCTCGTGTTGTTCGGGGTCGTGAAGAAGAACGCCATTCTACAAATCGACCACATGAACAAATTGCGCGCCCAAGGGTTGGAACGATTCGCCGCCATCATGCAGGGGAATCGGGAACGCTTGCGCCCGATCCTGATGACGACGATGACGCTCATTGCCGGCATGTTGCCGTTGGCGTTGGGCACCGGTCCAGGCGCCGAGGAACGCCGTGCCGTGGCGGTTGTGGTCATTGGCGGGCAGGCGCTGTGTCTGTTGCTCACGCTGATCGTGACGCCCGTCGCCTATTCGCTGCTGGACGATCTTGGGACAAAGTTGCAATGGCGACATTGGCGCATTGAGCCAGAGGACGCCGAATCGCCACTGGCTCAGCCGCCGCCGATGACTCAGTCGCAGGGGAAATAAAATGTTTTGCAGGTAGTGCGTCAGAAAGGAATTCCGCTCACCCGGCCTGACAGCCACCCATGAACCTGCGCTACCGACTCAACCCACCCCTGCCGCCTCCCAAGCGGGGAACCATCCACCAAGCGCCGCTCCCCGCCTGTGAGGGGCAAGGGGTGGCTTCAGCAGCTCGATCCACGTAGTCTAACCCGTAGCAACGCAGTTGGGAGACACGGCAGTACGTGGTCGGAGCGCGGGCATTTATGCCGCTTCAGCTTCCGCACGACAGCACGCGCCGAACACCAAAGAGTTATCCACGTTGAAGCGGCATAAATGCCGCGCTTCTTTGCACCAGCAGGCTCGCTCTGGCTCGTTCCCTGAATTTCCAACCGCTTCGTTTGCTGACAGGCGGATTCTTTTTGTCGGATTTCTTTCGTCAGCGGGTTCTGTATCATGAACAACGCATGACCGATGACGCGACATTACTCCGGGACTACACCAAGCACGGCTCGGAGTCGGCCTTTGGCGAACTCGTCGCGCGTTATGTCGATCTCGTCTATTCGACGGCGTTGCGCCAGGTCAACGGCGACCAACATCTCGCCCAAGATGTCACGCAAACCGTCTTTATCGATCTGGCCCGCCGGGCTGGCGTGCTGCCGAACGGCACTGCGTTGGGCGGGTGGCTTTACCGGCACACCAGTTTCACTGCGGCCAAGGCGATCCGCACCGAGCGACGCCGTCAAGCCCGCGAGAAACAAGCTGTGGAAATGAATGCCCTCAACGATCAATCCAACACTGATGCTGCCTGGCAACAAGTCGCGCCGGTCCTCGACGAGGCGATGCAACGGCTCGGCACGCGTGACCGCGATGCCATCGTGCTCCGCTACTTTGAACGCCGCGACCTCCGCGCTGTCGGCGCCGCGCTTGGCACAAACGAGGACGCGGCGCAGAAGCGCGTAAGCCGCGCGTTGGAAAAGCTGCGAGCATTTCTTACGCGTCGGGGAATTACTTTTTCCGCGGCGGTGTTGGCGACAACAATCGCCTCCCAAGCCGTAACTGCGGCACCGGTGGGATTGGCAATCAGCGTGACTGGCACAGCGTTGGCAGGCGCGGCAGCGGGCGGCGGCATCACCTTAACGCTTCTCAAACTTATGAGCATGACCAAATTTAGAGTCGGCGTTCTTGGCGCGCTGGTTGTCGTAGGGCTTGCGACCCCGCTCGTTGTTCAACATCGAACCGTCTCTGGACTGCGAGAAGAAAATGGAGCACTGCGCAAACGCAGTGGTGAATTCGACCAACTTCTTGAGGAAAATGCTCAGTTGGCAAAGTTGAAGGTGGATGCTGACGAACTTGAGCGCTTGAGGCGGGAACGCTCGGAACTGATCAGGCTGCGAGGTGAAGTGGGACGCTTGAGGCGCGAAATAGAGTCGTTGAACACCAGAGCTCCGATCTCAGGTGCAATTGAAACTCCTCCGGCTGCAACCAACAGAAATCCAGTTAGGCAGATAACCATCGAAACAAAGTTCGTTGTCGGTCCTGCAGACTTGCTCACCAAATTGGGAATGCCTTACAGCGGCGGTACAAGCGTGCTGGACGACCCTCAGCTTAGAGTGCTTCTGAGAACGTTGGAACAATCGGAAGGCGTTGAAGTCTTGAGTGGAACGAAGTGCACGACTCTCAGCGGACGCCAAACTGAAGTGTCAGTGACGGATAACCCAACAACAGGAGAAGAACCACGGGAACGTAAACACTCCGTCGTGGGCGCTATCGCAACCGTCAGTGCGGACGACCGAACTATCAATCTCGTCGCATACACCCGTTTAGACACCGCGCACATCCCGTCCAGAGAGGGCGGTTTGGATTTGCCCACGTTGCTGGCAGAAGCGGGGATATCGGCGAACGTTTCCCTCCAAGACGGTCAAACTTTGGTGGCTTCCAAGATGATAAACTCAACCGCGACGCCGAAAGCGCCATACAATCAACTCCTTGTCGTGCTCATCACACCCACTATTGTGGATCCCGCAGGAAACCGACTTAACTCTGTGGAAAAATGATAGCGATTGGGGCAGCCGACGTGGAAACGCTTTCAGCCACCGTTAATCTCACCTCGATGCCAGCGCAGATAACTTCACGCCACTACTGCCTTCACCACTTCACCAGCAACATCGGTCAGGCGAAAGTCGCGGCCACTGTAACGGAAGGTAAGCTTTTCGTGATGGAGACCGAGCAGGTGCAGGATCGTCGCGTGGAGATCGTTGATGGTGACTTTGTCCACCGCCGCCTTGAAACCAATCTCATCGGTCTCGCCATGGTGAACGCCGCCTTTGACACCGCCGCCAGCCAGCCAGACGGTGTTGGCGTGTTGGTTGTGGTCGCGACCGGGTTTGTCGCCGGGTTGTGAGATTGGCAGCCGCCCAAATTCGCCGCCCCAGATGACCAGGGTGCTGTCGAGCAGGCCGCGCTGTTCGAGGTCGGTGAGCAAGGCGGCGATCGGTTGATCCGTCTCCCCGGCAAAGCCGGTGTGGTTGCCGACGATGTCCTTGTGGCCGTCCCAACTGAGCTGGTTTTCCATGCCGCCGCTGTAAATCTGGACGAAGCGGACACCGCGCTCGACCATGCGGCGGGCCAGCAAACATTGTTTCGCAAAATGGGTGCAGCGCTTCTCGTTCAGGCCGTAAAGCTCCTTGATGTGGTCGGGTTCTTTTTCAAACTCGACCGCTTCGGGCGCGGTGACTTGCATCCGGTAAGCCAGTTCAAAACTTTCGATGCGCGCGTTGAGTTCGTCGTCGCCGTTTTGTTTGAGGTGCTCGCGATTGAGCCTGGCCATCAGGTCGAGTTGCGCGCGCTGTTCCCGGTCGGACATGTCGGCGGGGCGTTCGAGATTGTCAATCGGTTCGCCTTTGGGACGGAGATAAGTTCCCTGATAAATGCTGGGGAGAAAGCCCGCGCCCCAGTTTTGCGCGTAACCCTTGGGCAGTCCACGCCCCAGCGGATCAGCCATGACGACGAAGCCAGGCAGGTTCTGGTTTTCCGATCCCAGTCCGTAACTGACCCATGAGCCAACGCACGGAAAGCCCATTCGCGTCACGCCGGTATTGATCGCGAAGAGCGCGGGGCTGTGGTTGTTGGATAGCGTGTGCAGCGAGTGAATGAACGCCATCTTGTCCACGTGCTTCGCCATGTTCGGGAAAATCTCCGAAACCCACGAGCCGCTCTGCCCGTGTTGCGCGAAGGCAAAAGGCGACTTCATCAACGGCCCGACTTCGTTGGCGAAGAAGCCGGTGAATTTGTCGATGCCGTCGAGCTTCTGGCCGTGGCGTTTGATGAGTTCGGGTTTGTAATCCCAGGTGTCCACCTGGCTCGGCCCGCCGTTCATGAAAAGCCAGATGACCGATTTGGCGCGCGCGTTGAAATGGGATGGTTTCGGTGACAAGGGATCCACTGTCGCCGCCGTCGCCGATGGAATTAGAAGGCCTTCCTGATCGAGCAAGCCCGCCAACGCGAGCAGGCCGAAGCCGGCGCCCGCGCGCTTGAGCGCATCGCGGCGCGACATGCCGCGCTGCCAGTTCAATTGATGTGTGTTCATATTAATTCAAGGAAGGAAATGAATTTCGAGAAATAGAATTAGGGGCATGGTCTTGCAAACCGTTTTGAATGGTGTTCGCGAGACTCTCCCTCACCCTAACCCTCTCCCGCTGGGAGAGGGAACAGCAGTCGCGCGCTTCGACTTTTTTGAATTCCCACCCGGCAAATCCCATCGCTCGATTTTTTGAGAGACTGGATACGATTCTCCCTCTCCCAGCGGGAGAGGGCTGGGGTGAGGGTGAGGAGTGGAAAATTCTCATGACTTCCGACTCTCCGTTCCGCCGACCAAACCGGGCCTGCAATAGTTCGGCATCGGACACGGTGCGCGCTCCTGCAACGTCCGCCAGATGGTTCCACGAATGACTTCCTCGTCTTTTCTCAAACGCGAACTCCAAAACCGCAGCACCTTAATACCCCGCGATTCCAGAAATGCATCCCGTTCCGCATCGGCAGCCTGGTTGTCGGCGGTGCCGTGTTGAAAACCATCCACCTCAATGTCTAACTTTGCCTCGTTGCAGAAAAAATCCAGAATGTGCGGTCTGACTGGATGCTGACGTCGAAATTTGTAGTCCGCAAAGCGATGACCACGCAGCCACGACCACATCAATCGCTCACCCCAAGACTCTTGCGTTCGCAAGTTGCGAGCGATGCGTGTTGTTTTCGGAGCTTGTTTCAACATCGGCGTTTCACGGTGTTGGCACGACTCTCCCTCTCCCTCACCCCCTCCCGGCCGGAGAGGTATGCGGTAAGGGAGAGCGTTCTCTACTATCTTCTCCGTTAGTCCATCATTCCACATAAATAAATTCGTTAAGTCCAAACATTGCCTGGCAAAAGTCGGCCAGCGCAAGTTCGTCGGCGTTTTCCTTCTTGTCCGCGCGGTAGGATTCGGCCTGTTGTTTGATGAACGCAACGGAGTCCGCCTGTTCACTCTTGTCCGGCTTGCGGCCCAACGCGATACGGTAACCCTCGAGGACAGCGTCGGCCAACGATTTTTCACACGCCGGTTTGAGCCGCCCAGCCAGCGCGCGCGCGTAATCGCGGACCTGCGGATTGTTCATGAACAACAGTGCCTGTGGCGCAATGGTCGTCGAGACGCGGTTGCCGACGCTGACCGATGGATCGGGCGCGTCGAACAATTGCAGAATCGGGATGAACTGGCTGCGCTTGATGAAGAAATAAATGCTTCGGCGTTTCATGGCCTGGTCGAGCGTGCCCGGTCCAAACATGCGGTCGTCCAGTTGGCCGCTGACCTTGAGCATCGAATCACGAATCGCTTCGGCTTCAAGTCGGCGACGGTCGCGGCACCAGAGCAGCTTGTTGTCGGGATCGATTTTGGTTCGCGCTTCGTCGCGGTCGAAGCTCTCCAGATAAACGGCGCTGGTCATGATCTGCTTGTGCATTCGCTTGACCTCCCAGCCATTATGTTTGAAATCGTTGGCCAGCCAGTCCAGCAGTTCGGGGTGCGTAGGCCGCGCGCCTTGGGTGCCAAAATCGCTCGGCGTGGCAACAATGCCGCTGCCGAAATGATGCTGCCAGAGACGATTGACAGCGACGCGCGCCAGCAAATCTCCGGCGCCGTAGTGAGAGTCCGTGATCCAATTGGCCAGCGCACGCCGCCGCCACGAGGTGCGAGAACCGGCGGGAGATGGCACCTCCCAATGCTTCTCACCTTCCGGCGCGTGATCGAGGATTTGCAGCACGCCGGGCGTCATTTCCTCTCCCTTCTGATGCGTGTCGCCGCGTTTCAGGAAATAGGTCTTGGGATAAAAATGCGGAAAGCCGCGGTCGTCGGCGTGATGCGGAATCGGTTTGAAGCCTTCGCTCGTGACCATGACTTTTTTGAGGTCAGGCTTCGGCTCGACCTGGAGATGTTCCTGCACGGCGGCGTCAAGTCTCTGCCAGTCGGGATCAAGTGTGCGATACCACTTCATTACCGTGGCCCGCTGATCGTCGCTTAACTTCACGGTGTCCCCTGCCCTTTCGAGTTGCGTAAATATCTCCACGACGCGCTGCGGTTTGGCGTCACCGGCCAATGCAATCGGTGGCGACGCGGTTGCGATGGACAGGCGCGGACGACCGATGCTGTGACGTTTGTTGCCGTTGAATTCGAGTGTGAACGTGAGCTTCGTGCCGCTGTCGAAGCTGATGGGCTTCTCGAATTCGAAAGACGCGGTGTGGTTTGTGCCGATTTGGGGATCAATCGCCCAGCCCGTTTTCTTATCGCCGTCGATGACTTTCGCGACTGCTAGAATCTCGCTCTGCTCAAACGTTGCCTTGGGATTGATCAACTTCAGTTCCACGGAATCGCCTTCGCCCGTGAGCGGCGCAGCGGTGACGCGCAAATCGGTAAGCTGAATGTTCCCATTGTCAGCGCGACCCGGTCCGCCTTTCGGGAACGATGGATCCGCCAACGCTTCGACGCGAGCGCCCGTAATGTTCGTGAGGCTCGTGTGAGCCGTGAAGGTGTAGGTGTCAGAGTCGGAATTTTTTCCGCTGGCTAGGACCGAGGCGTCGTCGAGTTTCGTCAGGGTAGCGCCGCCCTTGGATTTGAATTCGTCGGGATCGAGGATGATCCAAGCGGCCTTGGCGAGCTGTTCCTTCGGCGTTGATTTGAGCCATTGATCGAAACGGGCCGGCAATTGTCCCTGCTCGAATTGTTCTTTTGCAGCGGCGAGGGGCGCATGCGCCGCGTCGAACTTCGCTTTGGCCTCCTTGTATTTTGCCGGGTCGAAGTCGAGATCGATTTCGCTGCGGATGGTCGTCGTGAAGGTCGAGATGAATCGATAGTAATCTTTGGTGGGAATTGGGTCAAACTTGTGATCGTGACAGCGCGCGCAGCCGATGGTGAGGCCCAGCATGGCGGTGCCGGTGGTGGCGGCCATGTTGTCGAGTTCGTCGTAACGCGCCGGTTCGAACTCCGCCTCCGTCAACTGCGTCGGAAAAACGCCCGCACCGATGAAACCCGTCGCGGCCATTGCCCAGGCGTCGTCCGGCGCGAACTCATCGCCCGCCAGTTGCCACTTGATGAACTGGTCAAACGGCATGTCGTCGTTGAGCGCCTTAATGACAAAGTCGCGATACCAATACGCAAAGGGTCGATCATAATCCTGTTCGAACCCGTGGCTCTCGCCAAAGCGCGTGGTGTCCAGCCAATGACGCGCCCAACGCTCGCCGTAGTGGGGCGAGGTGAGGAGTTGATCGATCAATTTCGGGTACGCGTCGGATGACTTGTCGTTGACGAATGCATCAATCTCTTGCGGCGTCGGCGGGAGACCAATCAAATCAAAATAGACGCGGCGAATCAAAACGCGGCGATCAGCGGGCGGATTGGGGCGGATTTTTTTTTCTTCGAGTTTCGCGAGGATGAAATTATCAATCGGTGTGCGCACCCACGATCTGGCTTTGACCTTCGGCGGCTCGATTTGCTGCAACGGTTGAAAGGCCCAATGTTTGGCGGGATCGGCGACGGCCACCGCCTCCGGCCATTGTGCGCCCTGGTCAATCCAGTCGCGGATCAGCTTGATTTTGTCGGCAGACAACGGTTCGGCCTTTTGCGGCATGCGTTCCTCGTCGTCGGTCGAGATGAGCCGCTTTAGCAGCGGACTTTTCTGGCTGCTGCCCGGGACAATGGCCGCACCGTTCTCGCCGCCTTTCAGGGCGAGCGCTTTGATGTCGAGCCGCAAGCTGGCTTTTTTCTTTTCCGGGCCGTGACATTTGTAACAGGACTCCCTGAGAATGGGTTGGATTTCGTGAATGAAATCGACCTTCTTTTGCCCCGTGCTCGCGGCATTCGAACTGAACGGCCAGACGGCCAAAGTCAGCCAGAGCAATAAACCAGTTGTCGGAACAGCAATACTTCTCATCGGTAACGCCGTTAATTGATAACTTGTTTTGTTGCGCGGAGCAATCCCGCAGTTGGAATTCTTGGCCGCAGCTCAAACAAGCATTGATCGGTCTGGCACGCAAAGCCAAGCCGACTCGCGCAAGAGGGTGCGACTGGAAGTGGCGGTCAGTGAGCTTCTCCCTCTCCTCCACGCGAGTAGAGGAGAGGGCCGAGGATACTCACGACCTCGCGTGCCTAAAACGCGCCCGGCAAAAGCGGAGGCAATATCGCTCAATCGACGCTTACCTTGCCGACCGGAACGCGAAGCGTCGTGTATGAACTTCGGTAGTTTTGACTGGCGTGGTGGTAGTCCAGGCGTTCGTGGGCTTGGGGGAAGCGATCGCCGGTCAGATTCCAGCTCCAGCGTTGCGGTTCTTGTCCGGCCGCAGGGCATTGGGCGCCGTGTTCCCAAGCATCTTGCTTGTGAATTTTCCTTTGGTATTTACGATTCTCCATTGTTCGCTACCATTCGGACATGCAAAATTTCGACGTCGTTCGTGCCTTTGAAATGACCGCTTCATTTCGGCCGATGGTCCATCAAGCAAAACGCAACTTAAGGCTCAGGAGATAATCGTATGGAAGAAGCAAAGAAAACCATCATCAACTTTTTCGTCAACTACGGCAAGGATGTCGCCGGCGCGTTGATCATTCTGGCAGTTGGAATACTCGTGGCCCGATGGATCGGCAAGGTTTTGGAACGCTGGCTCGAACGCATCCAGATGGAACCGCCGGTGCGCCTGCTTCTCGTGCGCGTGGCTCGGCTGCTGATCATTGCTTTCACAGCCTTGGCGGTGCTCGAGAAATTTGGCGTGCCCACCACTTCGGCCATTGCCGGCATCGGCGTCGCGGGCATCGGCGTCGGCTTGGCCATGCAGGGCGTGCTTAGCAACATAGTGGCTGGGCTGACCATCATCTTCACCAAGCCTTTTCGGGTGGGTGATTACATCGAACTGATCGGCGTGCAAGGACAGGTTAAAACCATCGAGCTTTTCTCTACGACCCTGCTCCATGCTGATTTGTCGAGAGTCGTCATTCCCAACCGGAAAATCGTCGGCGAAGTTCTGCACAATTACGGCACCATCCGGCAGCTCGACCTCTCGGTGGGGATCGCGTATTCCTCCGATCTGAACAAAGTGCTGAACATTGTCGGGGACATAGTGCGCCAGAATCCACGCGTGTTGAAGGACCCATCACCCGCATTGGGCGTCAAGCTGCTGGCGGACTCATCCATCACCATCGCCGTCAAGCCGTGGACCACCGTGCCGGATTACGGCCCGGCAGGCGCGGAGATTTACCAGGCCATCATCGAGCGATTCCGCGCAAATCAGATTGAGATTCCGTTCCCGCAACAAGAAGTGCGGTTGTTGAACAACGCCCCCATGGCGGCTTAACTTGTTCAGACCATCAGGAGTTTCTCTATTTCACCTGGTGAAGCGGTGCCGGTGGTGCCGAGTTGATGGATGACGATGGACGCGGCGGCATTGGCGATTTCGAGCGCTTCGCGAACCCCGGCACCGGCGGCAAGTGATGCCGTGAGATTAGCCGTCACGGAATCGCCAGCGCCAACGATGTCGATCTCGCCACGCACGGGCAGTGCCGGAACGTGCTCAACCCTGCCGTCAGGCGAAGCACCGAGTAGCCCGCGCTCGGCGAGCGTGACAAAAACATTGCGGCTCTGTCGGCGGCTGAGCGCGGCGGCAGTTTCCTTGATCTCGTCGAGAGTGGGTTGACCCAATACCCCTGTCAACGCGGACAACTCCGCACCGTTCATCTTGAAGGTGATCGGCGGATACCCGCGCAACCCTCGCCGGCTGTCGGCCATGATGAGTAGTTCGCGCCGTGTGAGGCTGATGGTCTTGATGGCCTCCAAAAGCTTTGTCGTTACCACGCCGGTTTCCGGCACGTCCACCTGGTCCATCAGGATCATGGCATCTACCTGGGCGGCGAGTTTTTGCACGGCGTCGATGATTTGTCCCTGAACAACTGCCGGCGTGGGCGTCCAGTTTTTGCTGTCGAAGCGGTTGAGTTCGACGGGCGGCTTGCCTGGCTCCGTCAGCAGCGGTTTGCAATAGGTGAACGTGCGGCGATCTGGGGTTTGCAGAAAATGGTCGAGCTTGACACCCGCCTTGGCTGAGAGCGCGCGGCGCAGTTCAAATCCCTCCCCATCATGGCCGCAGAAGCCGACGGGAAAAATCGTGCCAATGCCGAGCGCCACGAGGTTGTTGAGGATGGTGCCCGCGGCGCCGGGTTGACTGCGCACGTTTACGACGTTGTAAACGGGCAGATTGGTTTCCAGCGAAATCTCTCTTCGGCTTACGTCGATTTCGAGGTAGCGATCCAGGGAAAAGTCACCCACGACCGCGATGCGCAACTGCGGATTTTTACCAACGATGGCTTGAAAGCGGGCCGGATTCACGCGCGCGAAAGTTGATGCCAGAGGTGATGGAGAAAGACGATGTTGTCGCACTGAAGATAATGCATCGTGCCGCCCATGCGCGAAAAGCTTTTGCAGAAGCGCAGGTAGTAAGCGGCGTTGTCCCGCGGCGGCTCGCCCTTGCTCCAGTCCCAATTCCCGCCGTCCTGCAGATCGACAACGTAAAAGGTGTGATCGTGGACGATGGGACGTTCGGCCTGAAGCCGCAGGTTGTTGACGCAACTGATGCTCTTCTCAAACACCTGCGGCGCCATGATGGCCGAGCCGACGGACAACACCACGCCGCCATCAAGACTTTCAACCGCGCTGCCGAAGAGCCGAAAATCAAGGGCCGCGGCGCGACCGATGGCGGCACCGTTGAACATCGGATGATTGGAGATGATGTCGTAACCGATGCCGGGATGAACGGTCAGCGGAATCTGATGACGGAACGCCTGGCCAAAAATGGAGGTGTATTTCCACGGGTGTTTCACCTCATGTCGTCCGGCGGCGAGTCCGTGTTCGCACATGGCTTGTAGAAGTTCGGCA
Source organism: Verrucomicrobiota bacterium (assembly GCA_016200005.1). Lineage (NCBI taxonomy): Bacteria > Pseudomonadati > Verrucomicrobiota > Verrucomicrobiota bacterium. Next base: position 119,867 of record JACQFP010000078.1, read on the forward strand.
CGGGCCGGCGACAACGGATGCGACGGTTCGGAGCGTAAAGAGTTTTCCAACGACTCCTCGCTCGGCAACGTCACGCCATCTTCTGTGATGAATCGTCCCAGCGCCACGCCGTAACCTTCGTTGCGCAACGCCCCTGCCAGCAACGCGAGGTGGATATTGCGCCCGGTTTCATCCCACGTTCCAAATGTGCCGGTGGCGACGTTTTGCTCCACGCTTTCGGTTGACCACGCTTGAAAGGCAAACTCCCAATCGTGAATCGAGCCGGCACCGTTCGTGGCCAGATGCGTGATCAGTTGTTTCTCCATCAATCGTTCGACCAGCAACGCGCCGCCGTTTTTCACCAGGTGCGCGCCATACATGAAAAGGACACCCGCGCCGCGTTTTCGCGCCGCCAGGATATTCTGCGCCGCCCGCCGGATGACGATGGACGCGGATTCCGGGCAGGGCGGAGGCGCCGAGTCCGGTTTGATGAGGATGTCCTCGATCTGGCTCATGCTGCGCCGTTGCGCCAGCGGATACACCTTGAGCTTCCGTAAATCAAGCGGTGTCGGTGGATTTGTCATTTGCCGAGAATGCAGTCGAGCAGCAGATCTCCGTCGCGATAATCTGGAATGACCACCTCCGCGCCGACGCCGAGCAACCGCTGACGTTTCCATTCGTCCATCCGGCTCGAACCATTGTGCGCTTCGTCGCTGGCCACCGCCACCGGCAGGCCGCCGACCTCCTTCGTGTTTTGAATCTCCACGTAGCCGTCGCCGAACGCCAACAGGCGTTCGCCACTGATCTGGTTCTCGCGCAGAATCCGCTCGATGACCATTTTTTTGGAAAAGGTTTTGTAGTCGTCCTGCGCGCCATAGATGTGCCTGCCGAAGTAACGGGTCAAGTCCAGCAACTCCGCCTCCTGCTTGACGAACTTCTCGTCCGTGCCGCTGGCCAGATAAAGCGCAAAGCCCCGCCGGTGAAGATTTTCCAATAACGGTCGCGAGCCATGGACCAGAAAGTCATCCCGGCGCAACGAACCATTGCGAATGCCCTCGATGCGGTTGCTAATTCGTTCATCGAGCCGGCGCAAATATTCGTGCTTGTACCACAGCGGCTCCTTGGGTTGACCGCCGCGCTCCTTGATGCGGTCAGCCAGTTGAATCATCTGATAAATGGTTTGCTTGCCGTTGAGCCGCATGATGTCGTCCGTCATGAGCCGGCGCACCTCGGCGTCGGTCTCGCCGGCGCGACGCGGCAGCATCTCCATGAACATCGGGATCATCACTTCCGGCCAGCCCTCGCGGATCAGCGAAAGCGTGCCGTCGAAATCAAACAGCACATGACCGATTTGCGGACGCGGCGCAAAATCGGGGCTGAACTCAACCAGACCGGTAAACGATACCGCAGAAAACATGGCGCATCTGATAAGCCGGATGCAGGCAAAAGTCAACGACGACTCACCCACGCATCGATTCCCGACGCCTTCAGCGACGACGGGTTGGATGGAAGAACGCCGTCTCGCGCGGACACGCGCGGCCTCGATCGCTCAGTAGTGGTGAAAGATGCTCGCCAGCAGCAGCAACTCCGGATGGGTCGCAGAAAGTTTCGGCAAAACCACGCGGATGCGAGAGCGATAGGCCACCAGCTTTTCGCGCAAGTGCTGCAAGTCTTCCACCTTGTCCCAACGAAGCTTGTGCAAGTCGAGCACCAGGCGGCTCTTGCTCCGGGCGAGAGAATCACGGATGCGCTGGCCCAGACTTTCCGCATCGGCCGCTGACAGGACGCCTTCGACCCGCATCCACACCTGCTGCCTGGCATGTTGCAATTCGACCCGCACGGAGAAATTCGGCGCGAAATCCTTCACGTGGAATTCCTGCCAGAGGTGGAAGGCGTTCCAGCGCTTGTCCGGGATGCGATACGTCGTGCGTTGCAGCTTGGGATGCTGTAAGAAGTCAAATTTCAAGGTCAGGCTCGTCCACAGCGCCGCGCCCACCGCCAGGACGGACTTGAATCGCTCGCCCAGCGCAGGGCGGCCCAGTTCGCTGTGAAGGCGTTGCTCCAACTCACCGATCCAGCGTCGCACGGCAGCGTTGGGTCCGAGCAGTCTGCCCGCGAGGAACACGGGATAGGCCACCCGCAACTCCCGGGCGTAGTAATTCGCTTTCTGGCGCAAAATGGGATTCGGTGAATCCTTGAGCTTCTGATAGCCCAGCAGGCGCGCTTCCAACACCCGATAAATGCTCGGCCCGAGCCGTTGAAAATCCTGCTCGAAACACCAGCGCTGGATGTCTTCGATCTGCCCGGGTGAAAGCGTCGGATGTTTGATCATCGTGCGGAATCCGTCCGCGCGCCGGTAGAATAAATCCTTGTCGCTCGTGTAAACGTCCTGCAACAGATTCTCCTTGATGATCCGTTCATAAAACGGCGTGCCAGGGACGGGGCCATAAATCAAAAATTGCGCCAGCGCCGGTTTGAGCTTCAGCAGGCCGGCGAGTTCCTCCGCCACGACTTCCTGATTCTGGTAATCGAAGCCCACAATCATGGACGCCAGCACCGTGATGCCGTGCTCGCGAAACTCCGTGAGAATTTCCGCGATGGGCCGGCCCTGCTGCTTGGCGTAATTGGATCGCGTGCCTTCGTAGCCAATCCAGAATCCGTCAATCCCCATCTCCAGGATTTCTTCCACGGTGTATTGGCTGATCGCCTTGATGCTGGAGAAGGCGAAGATCGAAAGTTTCTTGCCGCCCTTGATCACGCACTCGCGGAATTCCATCGCGCGCTTTTTGTTGAGCAGGAAATCCTCGTCCAGAATCAGGAAGACCAGGCTGGGGTCCATGTCGAGGTAGCGTTCTGCGACATTGTAAATGTCGCGCCCGGTCGGCAGCAGCTTGATGTGTTTGCGCGAGAAGAAGTGCGACGTGCAGCAAAAATCACAGCCATTCGGGCAGCCGAGGCCGGCGAAGATTTTTCCCGTGCCTGACACCTTCCAGCCGAAGACCTTGAGCCAGCTCACGATGAGTGGATGCTTGTAAGGCATGGGAATTTCCGGTTCGTTCAACAAGCGACGAAAGAAGGCCACACCTTCTTCGCGGCAGATGTAATCGCCGTATGGCTTGAGCACATCGTCCTTCAACACCGTGCCGTAGCCGCCCAAAACGATCTTGCTGTTCGGCGCGTACTTGCGGATCAGGGCCACGGCTTCCTTCATCTTGTGGATCACCGCCATGATGAAGGAAATGCCCACGTAATCGTAACCCTTCTTGAGTTCCCGGATCAGTTCACGCTTGGACGGGTATTGCAACACCACGGTCGGCACGTCGAGATTCTCCGCGATGTATTCAAGGCCAAAATGAATGTTGACCGTGCGCGGACTGAAGATGCCCTGGGCGCGCAGCACCTGCCGGTAAAGGAGTTCATAACCGACCGACGACGCATCGCCCTGTTTCGGTCCGATCGGACGGCAGACACTGGTCAAAAGAATTTTCATAATCGTGCACTACGACAACGGTGTTTCAGACAAGAGGGAATCGCGGCTCGACGGCTCGAACTGAAGCGAGATCGGACGGTTGCCACTCGGCTGACTCCAATAGACGACCTACGCAATGCGAAGTCAAAACGCGATTCGATTAATTGCTGACCGTCCCTTGTTGCGCGGATGACATTTATGGCCGTGGTCAGCGCAAAGAGAGTTCTGCCCGAGAGCATTGGGCGCGAGAGATGCAGGTCACTGCTTTCCGTCCACAAATTCCCGTGCCTCGTCCAAGGCGAATTGTCGAGTGCCACGAGCGGCGACCCCAAGCAACTCCCGGTAGAAAGTCCGGGCCGAGGAATCGTCGCCAGTGGCACGTGCCGCGCGAGCTGCACCCAGCAGGCTATTGAAGCGGCGCGGGTAAAGCTCCAACGAAAGTTTGTAGGCAGCGAGCGCTTCTGCCGGGCGCTTCTGTTCGAGGAGAAGGTCTCCCAAAAGCTCGTGGGCCGGCAGGGTCGGCCCGGGAGTCACGGCGTGCTTCGGCGTCGATCCTTCAAGACTGGTCGCCTCACTCATCAGCGCGAGGCTGGATTTCCTGTCCTGCCCTGCGTGCGCGAGCCAGGCTTCCACTTCAAGACCAAGGACGCGAATATTGCGAGCAAACAGCTCCTCACCGGTCTTCGCCGCCGCGGTTGCGTAGTTGCAGACCAGTGCGATACTCAAAGCAACTTCCAGTTGGCGAAAGATTGGTTTTTGCATTGAACACCAAGCGCTGCGTGCTCGTGAATCAGCGAGTTTCAGCGGAGGAACGCGAGTTCAGCACTTCCAACGCCCGCACCGTCGCGGCACCGCGGGTTTCGACGCCGAGTTTTTCGAACATTTCCTGGACGTGCTTCTTCACGGTGGACTCGGTGATGCCGAGGATGGTGGCGATGTCCGAATTCGTTTTGCCCTGGGCGAGCCAGAGCAGGGCCTCGGCGGCGCGCGGCGTGAGGCCGAGCGCGAGCAAGGGTTCAAACGAGGAAAAGTCGGGTTTGAATTCGCGTTTCAACTGCTGTTCCGATCGACGCAGGCGCGTTTCTATCGCTCGGACCAGGTCGGCGTTGGCGACGGGCTTGGTGAGATAATCATCCGCGCCCAAATTCATCCCGCTGCGAAGGTCGTCCTTCTCGCCCTTGGCGGTGAGAAAGATAAATGGAATCGGCGCGAGCGCGGCATCCGCTTGGAGGGCCTGGAGGACACCGTGGCCGTCCAGTTCTGGCATCATGACGTCGCACAGGATCAAGTCGGGCTTTTCACGGCGCGCCGCCTCGACCCCCGCGCGCCCGTTTTCAGCCGCGATGGGTTCGTAATCGTAGTAGCGGAGGAGCGCGGTGATGTTTCTGCGCATCTCCGGTTCGTCCTCGATGACCAAGATCTTTTTCATGCTTTTGTATTTCGTTTGCCGACATTCCTCGGGCAACGGCAGCGCGTTTGGAGTTCCGCCTTCAGGCGGTCCGGGCCGCGTAAACGCGGGACTCCAAACGGAAGTTTCATGCTCGTTTAGAAAACTTTCAATCTGACCGTCACCGCAGTGCCCTCGCCGATTTTGCTATGCAACTGCACCTTCCCGCCGTGCAGTTCGGCGCAGCGTTTCACCAGGAGCAAGCCAAGGCCCGTGCCCGGTCGTGTCCCGACGTTGCTGCCGCGGTGAAAGGCTTTGAACAACTGCTGCTGATCATCCTCCGAAATGCCAATCCCTGTGTCCCGAATCACACACACCGCGTCCCGCCCTTGCCGTTCAACCAGGAAATGCACCGTTGCTCCCGGCTCGGAATATTTCACGGCGTTGCTCAAGAGATTGGTGAATATGTGTCCGAGCAGCCGTTCATCCGCCTGCGCTTCCGTGGGGATGGAGTTCAGCGAAAGCGCGATGGGGCATCGGCGGTTGGTCGCCGAAAGAACTTCATCCACCATGCGGCGGCAGAAGAGGTTCAGGTCTAGCGCGCCGGGTTGGAAGTCCAGTTTGCCCGCGTCGAGGCGGCTGAGGACGAGGACTTCTTCCATCATCCCAGCCATGCGGCGGGCATTCCGACTGATGGATTCCAGGTGGTCCTCTCGTTCGCCGGGCGGCATTTTCTGGTAGAACTCACGCAACAGTTCCGCCGAGGACTGGATGATGCCGAGCGGCGTGCGAAACTCATGCGACACCATGGAAACAAAATTGCTCTTGAGCTGGCTGAGTTCCTTTTCGCGGGCCAACGTCCGATGCAACTCTCCTTCGACCCGTTTGCGCTGGCTGACGTCCAGACCGACGGTCAACAAATGCGGCACGCGGTTGATCTCGATGATGTCGGCGGAGATCAGCATGGTGAAAAGTTTTCCATGCCGGTCGCGCAGGCGACACTCGCGCTCGTGGATGGAGCGCGTGCGCCGCAATTCCTCCCAGAACGGCTCGCGATCCGCCGGGTCGGCCCACAGACCCAGCTCCCGCGAGGTGCGCCCCAGGATTTCATCGAGGCGGTAGCCGGTCCAATTTAGATAAGCTTCGTTTGCCAGGACGTAACGCCCGTCGTCCATCCGCGAGATGGTGATGAAGACTGGACTCGCGCGGAAAGCGGCGCTGAAGCGCGCCTCGCTTTCCGCCAGCGCGGCTTCGGCGCGTTTGCGTTCCGTGATGTCGCTGATGAACGCCTGAATGACCTCCCGCCCGCTCCATTCAATCAGGGTGAGGTTGACTTCGAGAAATATTTCCCGGCCGTCGGGATCGCAGGCCAGCCAATCGAACCGGGCGCTGCCCTTGGTCATGCACTCTTCGATATGTTTGCGGGCCAGGGCATCGGAGCTTTCCCCGCTTGGCTGAACGGGCGGTGAGAACTCGCCCGGATGTCTGCCCAACATTTCGTGGGCGGATCTGCGCCCCAAAATCCGCACGGCGGCGGGGTTGACCTCCAGAACTTGGCTCTCGTCGTGGAGCACCACGCCCTGGCTCGCGCCTTCGAACAGCGCGCGGAACTTCGCTTCACTGGCGCTGAACTCGGCCGTGCGTTCGTTGACTCTTCGTTCCAAGGCCTGGGTCAGTTCGAGCAGTTGGCGTTCGGCCTTCTTGCGCTCGCTGATGTCACGGGAGATGACGATGTTGATTCTCTCCCCGCCCATGAGCACCGCCGTCGAAGAAGCCTCGAGGGGAACTTCCTTGCCGTCGAAACGCCGGATGACCCATTCGAAGCGAAACGTTCGTTGCCGTTCAATGATCGCCATGATTTCCGCGGACTTGTCCGCGCTGCGCGAACCGTCCGGTTGATACGATGGCGAAAGATCCTCCGGTCGCTTGTTCAGCAATTGCTGCTTGCTCTCTGCGCCGATGAGTTCGACCGCCGCCTGATTGCAATCCACGAACACTCCGGCTTGCGGATCGAGCAACCAGATGGCGTCGGCGCTCCGCTCGAAGAGGCTCTGGAACACGTTGCCAGTGTGCTTGAGCGACTGGTCGCGCGCACTGGGACTTTCGCCCCAGTCAAGATTCGTCGCCGATGAGTTCATGATTTCTGCGTGGGAGAAATTACGCCTCGTCTGAATAATGCGCCAGCACGCGCCGCACCTTGCCTTGATCGTCAAATTCCATCAACTCGGCCGAGCGCAGGCCGTTGACGCTGCGGTATTCCAAAACACAACTGCGCACGCCGGGATAAAGCCGAGTGAAGTCGAATTGCAGGGTCGGATACGCCTGCAGCCCGCGCGCGAAGTAATCGCGCAGCGCCGCTTTGCCGCGCACCACGCCTCCACTTCGGCCCGTCAGCTTCGCAACCAGCGGCGAAATCAATTCCACATCGTCCGTGTAGTGCGCGAGGATTCGCTCCAGGTCATGAGCGTTCCAAGCCGCGAGCCACTCTTGCGCTTGGCGGGTAAAATCGAGTGTCACGATGTCTGCTCTTTTGTAATAACACAGTTCACGTTTTGGGTGGCCACTCCACGCCTTTCAGTTCCGCCGGCAGTTGTTTCGGATCAACCGGGTAAATGAGCGACATGTCGGGCTTGGCCTTTGCTCCGGGTAGAAATTCAACTTCTTCCGGTGCGCCGACGATAAGCCAGAGCACATCGCTTTCCGTATCGTTGAACACTTGCCGCAACTGCCCCGGCCCGACGAGCACGCCGCCGTGCTTCGGCACGGTCAACGTGTCGTCGCCCACGCGGATGCGGCCCACGCCCTCGACAACGAAATAAAATTCCTCAGCCCGGATGTGCTTGTGCAGCGTGTTGGCGCTGTTTGGCGGCAGCCGCCAAAGGCGCGCGCCGAGAATCTCACTTTTAGTCCGCTCCAAAAAATCCGCATTGGGAATCTTCATCAGATTGGAGGGCCGCCAATGGAGGTCTTCCGGTTTGATCAAAAAATAGCTGTCAATGGGTTTCATGGTGTCGGTTGTAGCCTGCCCCAACTGCCGCAACAACCCAAGCATGTCCATTTCAACCCATTCCTCGGCGACCCTTCGTTCTTCAAGGCGGTAAAGCGTGATGCCGGTGACGCGAATGGACCTGCCCGTCGCGGGCAAACCGTTGAATGCGCCGCGATGAGTCCCCGTGATTTCCCAGCGGACCGCAATCTTGTCGCCGTTGAAAACCCAATCGAGCGCTGCACGCCGAAGATCGGGAAAGGCGGCCCGGACCGCAGCCAGCACGGCTCTGACTGCGGCGCGACCAACTACCGGGGTCGGCGAAGAGGGATCGTGCGCAACGAAATTTGGGTGAAGCACGTCCTCCGCCGCCGCGAAGTCGCCTCGATTCCAACCATACTCATAACCTTTGCGGATCAGGTTGATGGCGTCTTGTTCGGTCATGTTCATTTGACAAAGAAAAATTATTTACGGGAGCGGTCGCCTCGACCAAATGCCTGCCCGCGTTGGTCGAGCCGAAGCCGAACACTGGCATGTCTTCTGGCACGCGGCCTACGAAGTGGATTGGTGCTGCAGTTGCTCATAAACTTGCGGTCTCTTGGACTTAAGGAAATCAAAACCGGCTGGCGTTACGCGGACCAGCGAATGGCCATTCGCAAACGCCGTCTGCACGAGTCCACGATCAGTCGCGTTCTCCCAAACCGTAAGCCTTGGACAGGATGTGCGCCACGCATCCATCGTTTCCTGGTAGGTGCGTTCCTTTCGTCCAACCCACTCCAGAAGATCGAGGATTAGATTCTCAACCGTATCGGTCATGGCGGTCACATATTTGGTTTCACGACGACCCTACACGCTTGCCGTATCGTTGCTCACTCTGCAACGGGTCTTTAGTCCCATCCGCTTTGCGGAACAGTCGCCGCGTTCGAGCCTCCAACCCGCATGAATGAACGCAAGACAACCGTCCTTGACCGTTCCGCGAATCGGCCGTTCGGAGTCCCGCGTTTACGCGGCCTGGCCCGCCTGAAGGCGGGACTCCGAACGCGTGGCCATCTGTTCTCGAAGCGTTGCAAATCCGGGCGATCCAATTAACCTATGACTTGCACAATAACCAGTTCAACCAGTCGCATCATGAGAAATATTCTTCCATGCCTCGGCGGCGTCCTGGCCGCGGTGATTGTTTCCGGCTGCGTCGCTTCGCACGATGCCACCAGCGCGCAGAAACCATCCTTGAACAACTTGGGCCAGCATGCGTTCAAGATCACGACTAAGTCCGCCGAAGCTCAGCGCGCCGTTAATCGCGGGCTGACTTGGGCATATTCGTTCGGACACTTCGCGGCCGAGCAGGAGTTCCGCGCGGCGCTCGTTGCCGATCCCGATTGCGCCATGGCGTGGTGGGGCATCGCGCTGGTCAACGGCCCGCACATCAACTTCCCGCTCGTGCCGCCGGACAAGGCCGCAAAGGCGTGGGAAGCCGTCACCACCGCGCAACGACTTGCCGCGCCCTGCTCGCCGTTGGAAAAATCGCTGATCAGCGCGCTCGCCAAACGTTACGCCAATCCGCAACCCGAAGATCGCGCTCCATTGGACAAGGCTTATGCCGATGCCATGCGCGAAGTGTGGCGGGCGAATCCGGCCGACGCGGACATCGCCACGCTGTTCGCCGAGGCGACGATGGATTTGCATCCGTGGAATTATTGGAACAAAGGCGCGGCCCAGCCTTGGACCGGTGAAATAGTGGACACGCTGGAAGCCGCCATGCGCCTTGCACCCAAACATCCCGGCGCAAACCACTACTACATTCACATCGTCGAGGCCTCCGCCTCGCCGGAACGCGCGTTGGTCGCGGCGAATCGTTTACGCCATCTCGTGCCGGACTCGAGCCACATGGTTCACATGCCGTCGCACATCTACGCCCGCGTTGGCCAGTGGGAGAATGCCGCCATTGCGAATCGCCACGCGATGCAGGCGGATGCCCGCTATCGCGCCGCCTTTCTTCGGCCCGGCTTCTACGCGATGTATATGGCGCACAACGCGCATTTCCTCGCCTACGTCAGCATGATGCAGGGTCGCAGCGCGGAGGCGATTGCGCTCGCGGACAAAGTGGTTTCGGGCATCCCGGAGGATTTCATCCGCGACTACGCAGCGATTGCGGACGGCTTTATGATCTTTCGCTCCGAGGTCTTGATGCGTTTTGGACGCTGGGAGGAAATCTTGAAAGAACCCGAGCCTGCGAAGGAATTCTTTCTGGCCAAAGCGCTCTGGCATTACACGCGAGCTGTGGCGCTCACGGCCTTGGGCCGGATGGCCGAAGCCCGCCATGAGCGCGCGTTGCTCGACAAAGCCAGCGCTGCCGTCCCGACTGACCGCACCTTTGGCAACAACCCGGCAGCGGACATTCTTGCCATTGCTGCGCTGACGCTTGACGGGGAGATGCTGGCGAAGGCGGACAAGTTCGACGAAGCCGTGGCCAAGCTGCGCGAGGCGGTGCGATTGGAGGACAAACTGGTTTACGACGAGCCGCCGGACTGGATTCAACCGGTGCGCCACACGCTTGGCGCGGTGCTTATGCGCGCAGGTCGCGCGGCGGAGGCGGAGGCGGTCTATCGCGAAGACCTGAAAATTTATGCCGAGAACGGCTGGTCGCTGATGGGTTTGCGCGATTCCTTGGAAGCGGAGGGCAAGCGGGCGGAAGCCGCTGCGGTCGGGAAGCGATTCCGCCGGCAATGGGCGAAGGCCGACATCACGCCGCCGTCCACCTGTTACTGCCAGATTCTGAAGCGGAAATAAGCGGTGGATTGCGGGTCGAAGCCAGGCTGATCGTCCTGGTGTCATGTTCATTTGACGGTGAGAGGTCGTTCGCGATCTCGAACGCCTCAATCAAAAAGATTTTCGCGCTAATCGAGCCGAAGCCGGAATCCGAACACGGGCAAATTCTCCTGCATGAAGTCCAAATCGTTAGACCGCTGGAAGCCCATCTGCTCGTAAAGCCTCCACGCGATCTGCATTGCCTGGGTGGTATGCAGGACAACCTGCGAATGTTCTTTCTTCCTCGCCAACTCGATGCACGCGTTGGTCAAAGCCCTACCCGCTCCCGCTCCTCTGTGCTTGAGTCCCACGCCAAGGAGACGAATGCCAGAGGTATTCCGTAGCGTAGTCGCGCTGCCGCCGCTGCCATATTGAGACATGTCGCCGAAGTAAACGACACCGCCCACCAGCTCGCCCGCGTTCGAGATTGCGACCAGCACCTTGGCCTCTTTCCTTTCAGTGAAACGTCCGATGTTGGCCAGCATCTCATAATACTTGGGCTGCTCCGCGGGAGTCGGAAACCCCTCCAACCCGGAATAGACTTCGACCATCAATCGGCCGAGCGAGTCGAACTCGTCATCACGGATTTCCCGGATGTGCAGGCGCGGATTCATCGGTTGTCGGCCGTACGTTTGCCGTATCGTTACCCACTACGCAATGGGTCTTTAGTCCCGCCCGGTTTGCGGAACATTCGTCGCTTTCGAGTTTCCCACCCACATGAATGAACGCAAGCGCACGGTCTTTCAATTCATCCAGACACTAGCTTTCACCGGCTTGATGTTCGCGACCGGCGCTCAGGAAGTGTCCATTCCCGACCCGGGACTAAACGCCGCGGTCCGCGAGGCGTTGCAAAAACCCAGCGGCCCATTGACGGAGCAGGACCTGTTGAGCTTGACGGTTCTGAACGCAAGCGACCGGAGCATCAGCAGCACGGAAGGGCTGGAAGCAGCTCGAAATCTGACGGCGCTGGACCTTGATTCCAACTCGCTTACCAACTTCACGCTGCCGAGCGGTTTGACCAATCTGGAAATGCTCCAGGTTAATTTCAATCCGCTCACTCAGTGCATCATTCCGCCCGGGCTGACCAAACTCAGTGCGCTCGACCTCTTCGCCAATCGCCTCACCAACTTTGTCCTTCCGGGCGGGTTGCCGAATTTGACTCAGCTCGACCTCGGTTTTAATTCACTCGCCCAGTGCTCGCTTCCAGACGGGCTGACGAATCTGGACACATTGTTTCTCGAAGGCAATCGGCTGGCCACTTTCACTCTACCCGCGGGCCTCACCGCGCTGACCAAGCTTGACCTCGCGGGCAATGCACTCACCAACTTCGCGCTGCCTTCGGACGCGACGAACCTGGTCAATGTGCTCCTCTTCGGCAATCAACTCACGAACGTGACCTTGCCGCCGAATCTGAACCAGTTGGCCGGTCTGCTTCTTGATTTCAATCGCCTCAGCAGTCTCGCCTTGCCGGCGGGGCTGACCAACTTGAGCAGGCTCACTCTCAACGGCAATCAACTGACCAACCTGACCTTCCCTACGGACATGACGGACCTGGCTTTTCTCGACGTTCGTGGCAATCAACTCACCAACCTCACGTTGACTCCTGGCCTGACGAAGTTGACGGCGCTCTTCGTGGACGGCAATCCGCTCACGACCTTCGTGTTGTCCGAACCGCTGGCGGCCACGAATTTGGCCGACACGGTTTCGTCTCTCCGGAATCAAGGCGTCGCTGTGTTTACCTACGCGCTGGATGTACGGTTGATAGCGCCAGAAGTGATAACGAATGGGGCATTTAGGTTCGCACTCGTCGGACCGCCGGGAGACTACACCGTCCTCGGCTCGACTGATCTCGCGGCGTGGGACGAACTCGGCGTTGCGACCAACCAATTCGGCTTCGCCAGGTTTGTTGACTCGACCGCCGCGCCCTCTCCCCAGAAGTTTTACCGCGTGCGCGCGCCGTGAGTTGACATTCCCGCCATTCGGATTCCACAAATCAACATGAACTCCGACAAACTATTAACCCAACAAGGCCGTAACTTCTCCGCCGTGCAGACCGGCCCGGCGCATGAACTCTCTCGCTTCAGCTTCAACCATCCGCGGCTGCCCAGGCCGGCGAAAGGCAAAGTCTTCCTGAAAGATTTGCTCGGGCTGACCGGCATGGAAGTTTCGCTCAATAGACTACCTGCCGGAAAAGGCATGCCGTTCCTACACGTGCACCGACAAAGCGAAGAGCTTTACATCTTCACGGGCGGGCGCGGACAGTTTCAGGTGGACGGCGAAATTATCCCGATCGAGCCGGGGACGGTGATCCGCGTGTCGCCCGACGGCGAGCGCGCTTGGAAGAATGACTCGACGGAGGATCTTTATTTCGTTTGCACCCAGGCCCGAGTCGGTTCGATGGGGGGCAGCACGATTGAAGACGGTCTGCCTATCGCGAAACCCTTCACCTGGCCGGATTGAATTTATGCCACAACTCATCCCAACGCCGACGCGCATCACCGCCGCGGGCAACAAGCCAAAAATCATCGAAGAATTTATCGGTCGTGTGAACTCGCAGGAAGCGCGCTTGAGCATCGCGCATATGCACAGCCCCGGCGGCTGGGTTGAGCCGGGGCAGAAGCCCGAGTTTGATGAATTTACCGTCGTCCTCGCGGGCACGTTACGCGTGACCCACAAGGACGGCGTCCTCGACGTGTCCGCGGGCCAGGCGGTCACCACGCGCGCCGGCGAATGGGTGCAATACAGCACGCCCCATCCCGATGGCGCGGATTACATCGCCGTGTGCCTGCCCGCGTTCTCTCCGCAGACGGTGCATCGCGACGGCGCGTAGTCTCATTCAGGATGAAGGCGACGAGAGGAGATTACACGCTGAGTTGCTCAGAGGCCGACCAACAGGCTGAACGGATTCACGCGTATCTCACGCGCTCCTACTGGGCCAACGGCATTTCACTCGAACTCGTAAAGCGGAGTATCGCCGGCTCGCTGTGTTTCGGCATATTCCATCAAGGCGAGCAGGTGGCTTTCGCGCGAGTGGTGACCGATCGAGCGACGTTCGCCTATCTCGGCGACGTGTATGTGACGGTGGTTGCGCATCCGGATCTTCAGGGACTTCGCCGCTTCACGCTGGCGACGCGTGATGCGCACGGCCTGTATGCGAAGTTTGGTTTTGCCGCGCCGGCGCAGCCCGAAATGCTGATGGAGATTGCGAAGCCGGGATTGTATCTCCGCCAAGACGTGTCTGAAAACGACGCGCCCCTGCGCGCAGAATGACCTGACCGCTGCACTCAACGGCATTGGACTGTCGTCCCATCGCGAGAGGTTGCATCGGCCACCGCAACGTTCGGAGTCCCGCGTTTACGCGGCCGGGCGTCCACACCGCAAGGGCCGCGTAAACGCGGGACTCCGAACGGCACTCCGAACTGATCGCGGACTGCACCCGGCACTTCTGTTTGGAGGCTCTCATCGCGAGTCCCACCGACCTGCTCCTTAGTCCCATTGTGTCGTCCCCGCGTTCGGAGCACAGAATGGCAGTCTCAAATTTTGATTCAGCACCAAGCCGAACGAATAATGAATGCAGCCGATCAATTTGAAGCCATTGTGAGCGAGTATTACGAACCGCTCTACCGGTTCGCGATGAGCCTCACGCGCGCGGAGGTCGACGCGCGGGATTTGACCCAGCAGACATTTTACATCTGGGCGACGAAAGGACATCAACTGCGCGACATCACCAAGGTCAAGACCTGGCTGTTCACGACGCTGCACCGCACGTTCCTCGCCACGCGCCAAAGGCAGAGCAAATTTCCTTGTTGCGAATTGGACGAAGCTTCTCAGGACCTGCCGGCGCTCATGCCGGAACCCGCCGTGCCGCTGGACGCTGCACAAGCCCTGTCCGCGTTGGCGCGAGTGGACGAGGTCTCCCAAGCCGCCGTGGCGCTCTTCTATCTGGAGGACTGGCCCTACAAAGACATCGCCGCAATTCTCGACGTTCCGATCGGCACGGTCAAATCGCGCATCGCCCGCGGCCTCGCGCAGCTCCGGAAAATTCTTACGTCGGACGGCAGCGTCGCTGAACGCATTCATTTGGAACGGGACTTAAGTGCCACTCGCCTCCAGGAACAACTCGGCAACTTCTAAATCCTAAGTCAGTCACTGCCGCGTTTGGCAGCGGCATTAACTCACAGAACAAAAATTACATGATGAAAAAGTCACAACTCAATTGGGCCGGCCGATGTTTCGTTCCGGCAATCAAATCCCTCAAGTCCACGATGCTGCTGCTGTGCGCCGCGGCCGCCTTGACCGCGCGAGCCGATGCCGATGATCGCGTGCCCGACCTGCCGCCCGTCTGCGCGAGGATCGCGGCGCCCGAGGGCAACCAGGTTGTCTTCCACGTTTATGCGGTCGGGGTGCAAATCTATCGCTGGGACGGGAGCGCCTGGACGTTTGTTGCGCCCAACGCAGTTCTTTACGCCGACGCCGATCACCAAGCGCAAGTCGGGACGCACTTCGCCACGCCGACCGGACCGGCTTGGGAAAGCACCAGCGGCAGCCGGGTCGTGGAGCAGCGGGTGGACGGCTGCACGCCGGATTCGACCGCGATTCAATGGCTGCTCTTGCGGACCCTTTCGGAAGAGGGAGCGGGTGTCTTTAGCGGCGTGAACTACGTGCAGCGCGTCAACACGGTCGGCGGATTGTCGCCATCCACCGCGGGCGCGTTCGTCGGCGAGGAAAAGCAGGTGCCCTACACGGCGGAATACTTTTTTTATCGTCCGACAACCGAGCGCTACCGCCAGACCAATCTGGTGTCGGACCTGCCGGACGTGGCGCAGTTGCAAGACATCAATCTCGTCAACGCGTGGGGCGTTTCGTTTGGCGGGGCCGGCCCGTTTTGGGTGAACAATAACGGCACGGGCAAGTCAACGCTGTATGCCGTGACCAACGATGCCAACGGCGCGGAGATCGTTACGAAGCAAACGCTCGAAGTCACGATTCCCGGCGGCGCTCCAACCGGCGTAGTGAGCAACAACAAAGGCGGTTTCAACGGCGACGTCTTCCTGTTCGCCAGTTTGGACGGCACCATTTCGGGCTGGCGTTCCGCCTTGGGAACGACGGCTGAAACGCTGGCGACTCGAGCGAGCGCGGTTTACTCAGGGTTGGCGCTCACGACGAACTCCAGCGGCCCGCTGCTCCTGGCGGCCAATTTCGCCGGGGGCACACTCGATGCCTTCGGCCCGAGCGCGAATCTCGTCGCGCAATTCACCGACGCGAGCGCGCCGGCTGGTTACGCGCCCTTCAATGTTCAGGTGGTCAACGGCGCGGTGTTCGTGATGTTCGCCAAACATGAAGCTGGCGATGGACGCGGTCTAATCGACGTGTTCGAACCGGAGACCGGTGCGTTCCATCGCTTCGCGACCGGGACGGACGCGGGCGGCAAGCTGGCCCAGATCAACTCGCCTTGGGGAATAGCGTTGGCGCCAAAAACTTTTGGAAAACATGGTGGCGACTTGCTCGTCGGCAATTTTGGAAGCGGCACGATCATGACGTTCGGCTTGGACGGCAAATTCCACGGCCTGCTCAAGGGCCTGGACGGTGGAGCGATCGAGATCGAGCGGCTCTGGGGATTGACCTTTGGCAACGGCGGCCGGGCGGGAAGTCCGGATGCGCTGTTCTTTGCCGCGGGACCGGTTGCCGAAACTCATGGGTTGTTCGGCAACCTGAAGCCGGCAGCCGAAACCGAATCACACGAATAACCGACTGGAGAACATTCATGCCACTACTCAATGTCAAACTGATGGAAGGCGTTTTCACGCCCGACCAAAAGCAGGAAATGATCCGCAAGCTCACCGACGTGATGGTGTCGGTCGAAGGAGAATCCATCCGCCCTGCGACGTGGATTATCGTCGAAGAAGTCAAGAGTAGAGAATGGGGTGTTGGCGGAAAAACCGTCAGCACCGCGGATGTAAAAGCCCGCGCGGTCAGCAAGCCAGCAAGCTGAGGCCTTTTTCAATACTCCAGCGCGCCCGGCCATCACCTCGTGATTGCGATTTACGCTGGTGATGAGCCGGGTCGTTGGAGTAGAAGTCGAAGCCGCCAAAATTTATGTCTGCGAAACCAACAGCATTCGCCGCGAAACTTGAGCCGCCTTATTACGCGGTCATTTTTTCCTCGCAACGCACCGAAGGAGATCGTGGTTACGAACGAATGGCCGAGCGCATGTTCGAGCTGGCTTCCACGCAGCCCGGTTTTCTTGGAGTGGAAAGCGCGCGGGATGCGGACGGTTTCGGCATCACCATTTCATATTGGTCGAGTGCCGAGGCGATCGCCGCGTGGAAGGCGCACCTGGATCACAAGCCAGCCCAGGAAGCCGGCAAAAGAGTGTGGTATGCCGATTATCAGGTCAAAATCGCAAAGGTGGAGAGAGCTTATGGAAAAACGCCAGCGGCTTGAACATTTGAAGCGTGCCTGATCATCATACAAGGAAAACACTGCCATGCTCCAACTGAGACCTACTTGCGAGAACTGTAACGCGGCGCTTCCGCCAGATTCAACGGACGCGATGATCTGTACCTTTGAATGCACCTTCTGCCGTTCCTGCGTCGAAAACATCCTCGACAACGTCTGCTCGAATTGCGGCGGCGGTTTTTGTCCCCGGCCCATCCGGCCGAAGAACGACTGGAAAGCAGGCGACTACCTCGGCGCGTATCCGGCGAGCACTACGGTAAAACATCGCCCCGTGGATCCACGCCAACACAAGCAATTCGCCGCCGCCATCAAATCTATTCCCCCGGAACAGCGATGACTAACGTTTCACACTGAAACCACTGCGAACGAACATCCAAACAAAAACGAACCAAACCTATGTATAACAAAGCAAACCTGACCAAGCTAAAAAAGATGGACACTCTCGCGCCACAATTGATGAAAGCCTTCTGGGCCTTCGACAAAGCGGCCGTCGCCGATGGAGCAATTCCTGTGAAATACAAGGAACTCATTGCCGTCGCCGTCGCGCTCACCACCCAATGCCCATATTGCATCGACATTCACAGCACCAACGCGCGCAAGGCGGGAGCAACTGACGCCGAGATCACCGAGGTTGCGATGGTCGCCGCCGCCCTGCGCGCGGGAGCAGCCGTCACACACGCCACGCACGCCCTGCCCGATTAAACCTACGCCGCGCTGTCCATGAGAAATGGTTTTCAGGAATTCGGCATGAGTTTGCCCTATTACCACGTGGATGCATTCACCGGCAGGCAGTTCTCCGGAAACCCTGCCGGCGTCTGCTTGCTGACGGATTGGCTGCCGGACGCGACACTCCAGCGTATTGCCAACGAGAACAATCTTGCGGAGACGGCGTTCGTCGTGCACCGCGAATCCGCTTTCGACCTTCGCTGGTTTACGCCGACGATCGAGGTCGATTTGTGTGGTCACGCCACGCTCGCTTCCGCGCACGTTATTTTCCGACACCTCGGCTACCGCCCTTCCGTGATTCGCTTCCGAACACGATCGGGCGCGCTTACGGTCACTCACCGCGAGGAACTCTTGACGCTCAATTTTCCGGCGCGACCGGCCGCGGTTTGCGCCACCCCAGCCGAGTTGATCGCAGCGCTCGGCCATGCACCGACCCTCACCGCCAAAGCCCGCGACTACGTCGCTATATTCGACACGGAGCAAGCCATCCGGGAGCTTCAGCCGGACCTGGCGGCGGTGGCCCGACTCGATGCCTTGGGAGTCATCGCTACGGCGCCGGGCGAGCACAGCGATTTCGTCTCGCGCTTCTTCGCGCCTCGCGCCGGGATCCCGGAGGATCCCGTCACTGGCTCTGCGCATTGCACGCTGGTTCCGTACTGGGCTGAACGATTGGGTCGCGCCGAGTTGCACGCGTTGCAGCTTTCCCGAAGAGGCGGAGAATTGTTCTGCGAACAGCGCGGGCAGCGCGTCAGCATCGCGGGCCGGGCCGTGACGTATTCCTCCGGCTTCATCCACCTGCATTGAAACGAGGAACGGCTTCACCGGCTTGACGCTGGAGTCGCGGAAATTACTCGGGCTTAGGGCGGGAACTTTTGCCGACCGCACCAAAGCACTGACCGCGAGTGCCGCAGATCACTTTTCCAGGTTCACAAAGTCTCGGGCCTCTTCCACAGCGAGGCGTCTGGTGCCGCCTTGGCCGACTTCAAGCAATTCGCGGTAAAAAGTCCGGGCCAGGCCAGTGTCGCCGGTGGCACGCGCGGCGCGTGCGGCGCCCAGCAGGCTGTTGAAGCGCCGCGGGTAAAGCGCCAACGACCGTTTGTAGGCAGCGAGTGCTTCTGCCGGGTGCTTTTGATCGAGGAGAAGGTCTCCCAAAAGCTCGTGGGCCGGCAGGGTCGGCCCGGGAGTCACGGGGGGCTTCGGCGTGGAGGCTTCAAGCTCGGCGGCTTCGCGCATTAGCGCGACGCTGGATTTCCTGTCCTGCTCTGCGTGCGCAAGCCAGGCCTGCACGTCGAGACGCAGGACGCGGATGTTGCGCGCAAACAGCTCTTCGCCGGTCTTCCTCGCGGCATTTTCCAGTTCCTGGAGACGCTCGCCAGCCCGCCGCGCTCCGTCAACTTTCCCTTCGTGCGCAGCACCGAGACCACGAGCGAACCACGTCACCGCCTCAGGCCACATGAAACGGTCCCAGTCGAGCGTCGGCGGTTCGCGCGGAGCAAGCGACATCGCCTCGCCCCACGCACGACGCTCCAGCGCATAGCGCGCCTGGGTGGACGCGAGGTGAAACGCGGTCTTGAAGGTCGGCTCAAGTCGCGCGGTTCCCAAGAGACGCTTCAACTGCGCCGCAGCCCGTTCGTCGTCGCCTTTTTGGAGATACGCATAGATCAGGTATTCTATGGCGTGAGGGAATTCATCCCACACGAACTGACCACGGATGCCGGCGGGATATTCCAAGGCCGCCCCTGCCGCCAACAAGTTTCCCCGGATGACTCCTTCCCAGTCGCCGAGGCGAGTGTAAATGTGCGTCGGCATGTGGAGCGCGTGGGGATTGCGCGGAGCGACTTTCTCGTAACCGCAAATGACCTCGAATTCTTCGCGTTCCCGCCCGGGAACGTCGTTGGCGTGGACGAGGTAGTGCATCGCGCCAGGATAGTTGGGATTTCGCTTGAACACACCGAGGAGCAGCTTGGCAGCGCGGTCGGCATGCTCTCGCGAAATCTTATCCGACGGCGCGGTGGCCAACAGCGCCAAAGCGTAGAAGGCTGCCGCCTCAGGGTCCTGCGGGAAAGCCCCGTGGACTTTTTCCATGGCTTGCTCCCAGCGACGGATTCGTTCCCAATAATTCAACGACTCAGGCTCGCGGAAGAAAGCCTCGACCGCAGCCACGAAGAGACGCTCGCGCGCGGTGGCCGGCTCAAGTGCCCTGGCTTTCTGCACTTCGTCCCACCCACGGCGGAGGTCTGCCGGTCCCGGGCGCGTCGGCCAGAGAGGCTGGAACAACGTCATCGCGATCCCCCAATGCGCCATCGCACATTCCGGATCAGTCTTCACCACCTGCTCGAACGCCTCCCTGGCCTGCGGATAGGTCATGTGATGCAGCAAGGCGACCGCTCGATTGAACTCCGCCTGGGCCGGCTGGGAGCAGGAGATCGGAAAATCCACCTTGCCCAAGGCGGCGTCGCCCGGCTGATTTGTCTGGCCGTTCGTCGCGGTTACCCAACTCGCGAACAAAAATCCCATCAGCGCGGTGACGAAACGCCGCCCGCTGACATAAGGCAAGCGGCGCTCGATGGTCTGTCCGCTCAGGGCAGCTTCGCCCCCTCGCGGCTCGAACACCGTGCCGCTGTTCGTCGCTTTTAGTTCAACTGCCATACAGCTCTCCTTTCCAATCGTTATCGAGTTCATTTTTCTGAACCTCATCATGCTTGGTCATATCATAACCGCCCAGGGTCATCTCGGCGCCAAAGGCACTCGAAAGCTCCAACGCCGCGCATGCAGCCGGGTCGGCGCGCATTGCTTGAGCATGGGCGCCGGTCCGCGAACCACGGTTTGGCCAAGTTTCCCTCAACGATCCGCAACGGCACGTGGCCCGGGGTGTCGTTCAGCTCTGTGTTTTGATTCGTGTTCATTCGGGTCCCTTCATGGCTGCTGCTTCACCGCTCTTATCACCAGCAACCAGTCGCCAGGATTGGGGGTCGAGAATTGACAACTGCTTGGCCCGGTGACGGCGGCAGCGAAACTGCGTTCGCCAGTTCGAGGATTGATCCAGACCATGGTGGGTGAAGGCGGCAAGACCTCGACTCGCAGTTCAACCGTCCGATCCTCGGGAACGTAAACAATCGTCACGTCCTTTGATTCGGTACGCGCGGCGGCGATGAAGCGGCGCGGTTCCTTGTCACCGGGTTGATGGAACACCAATTCTGGAGCGGGCCGGAGTTGCCAGTACTCGATGGCGTCGAAAAAATCCGACAAGGTTGCCATTTGATTGGCCACGGGCATGAACAGGGACTTATTCCAAAGCGGGAGTTTCCTTTTTGAACTTTTGTCTTTTGGCTTGGTGTCCTCGGTCCAGCCCTGAACACCGTAGGCGCCATAGCTGACACCGGCAGTCGGCGCAATCAGCAAGCTCCAATAAAGGGCGCGACGCACGGATTCCGCGCTGGTCCTTTCCGCGGGTGGTGTCGGCCATTCGTTTTCGTACGGCGGCGCGACATTGATGAGCGGACGAAATGGTTTCTTTCTCCATTCGTTCACCAACGGACCGGCCACCGCCCATTTGAGGGTGTCGTCGTTGATCCCCTGTCCGCTTTGATAACCAAAAAGGTCAACCCAGGTTTCGCCGCGAAACTCGTCCAGCACCCAATCCGTTTCGCCGGGGAAAAGCAGAACCGGCGCATGTGCCCGTTCGCCGAAAACCGCGCGACCGATGCGCTTCCAGCGGGCGACGTTGCCACCGAGTGTGTTGCCTTCGCACGTGAGCAACCAGACCACGTTGTTGGCGCCCCATCGAGCCACTTGATACCGCAGGAGCAGGACGACCTGAGCTTCGGGCAGCGATGACAACTTGTTGGTTGTTGACGGGTCATTCTCGCGAAACGGAACGATGGCGCTCAGGATTCCAGCCCTGTCCAGCCCGTCCAATTTCTCATCGAGCTTCTGGAAAAAGCCGGGATTCAATTCGATGCGCTGGTTTCCCGTGAAGGCCGTTTGTTTCTTTACGTCCACACCGGGGGCCGCGACCCATTGTGCGACGGTGAATTTCTGAAGCGTGCGTGCGCCAACGTACGCGTTCCAATCTCCCGGCTCAGCGCGCTGTGGACCGTTCCAGACCGTGTCCGCCAGCCAGAAAAAGGGTGTGCCATCCGTGTGTTCAAGATGGCGATGGTCGCTGGCCACGCGCACCGGGCCGTGTTGATGAAAGCGCGAGTTCCCAACCATCGCCGTGCAGAGAAACTCCCCCGTTTGATTGTGCAGGTTGGGGTTGGTGGTATCGGAGCAAATGGTTCGGTAACTCCATTTGCCGGGCGTCTTGGGCGCAAAGCGGACACGCCAGATTTTATCGCCATCCCAAAAGCCGTCCACTTTCGTCGTCTCGCCCGAAGGCGACGTGAACGTCAAACTGAACGCGACGTCTTGCAGCGCGTTCGTGTAGCCGACCTTGCTCTTGAAGGATTGCTCGAAACGCTGCCAAGTGGCGACCGTCGGTATCTTTTTTGAACTGGCTGCGGTGTTGCACCATGTCGCCGACATGAGGAGCAGGAAACAGAGGAGAACCCATTTTCCGCGCGACTCACATGGTGTGTGCGAAAATTCACGGCGATCCATAAAGGGTTTAATCTCTGGGTTCAATCACGGCGCATGAGACAACAAACCGCGCGCAGTGTCAAACCGACGGATGAACCGGACGGAAGCCGGCGGCGAATCATCTCGCGCGAACGGTCACGGTATCACCAATCTTCAGGCCGAACTCTTGAACTGCTGAGCCGCCGTTGACTGCGATTTCGAGAAAGCCACTCGAACCGATGACGCCGACCGGCTTGCCGACCGGCACCGCCTGATAAAAATCTTTCAACAGACAAAGTCGCTTCTGCTTCGCAAAAATGCCGAGCAAGGATGGTTTAAGCTGAGCGATCAGTTCGGCGTTGATGTTCGTAATCGCGTTGCCGAAGTGGTCGAGGTAAATGACTTCACCTTGAACCATTCCGTGATGCGGTCGTGGACTCCGCCAGTTCAAGCGCACGAACTCATTTTGCTTTGGACCAAGCTTGCCGATGTCGATGCCCTTGCACAGATGCGCCGCTACGGGCGCAAAGACATCGCGCCCGTGAAACGTATGGCTGACCGGTGTTCGGAAGAACGCCTCGTTTGTGAGCAGGCGGATGGTTTTGATTTTCTCCCGTGCCAACGCCAACGACAGCACGCCATCGTCCGGTCCGACAAAGAAATAATCGTTTGTTTGCACCGCAATGGCGCGGCGCGCGCTCCCCACGCCGGGATCGACGACCGCAACATGGACCGTTTTGCGCGGGAAAAATCGATAGCTCGCCGCCAAAGCAAATGCGCCGGCGCGAATATCCCCGGCAGGAATCTCGTGCGAGATGTCCACCACCTGCGCGCGCGGAGCAATGCCAAGGATGACGCCCTTCATCGTCCCCACGAACCAGTCGCGCGTGCCGAAGTCGGTGGTGAGTGTGATGAGTTGCACTAGCTTAAGATAACTCGGACGGCATTGCGTTGGAAGCTTCGAAGTTATTGCGCAGTCGGCGGTGGAACTAGATGCTTTTTTTCCCAATCATCAAAGTTGCCGTCTTGAGAATAATGGATTTCGGAGTGACCATCGGCAAAACCGTACGCGCGATTCCACCCGCCTCGGTAACTCGGCCATGCTTGTTTTTCCCGTAGCACAATGACGTTCTGCGCATTGGTTATCGTGTTGAGTGATCCTTGGTAGGCAATCTCATAGTGATCCGGCGTCAAGCCGTACTTGGGTTTGCCTGGCAGATATTCTTCTGGCTTCAGATTGTGCTCCGCCTTGGCTTCATCACCGAGGAAGGGCAGCGCTTGTTCAAAGCGCGTCGGAAATCGATTTTGGTTTTGATCGGCGTAAAGATAGAATGCTAGCAACCACTGTTTGGTGTACTCCATCTTGGCTATTCCCTCCTTCTTCTGGTCTTCGACGGCAGGATCGTCTTCTTTTGTTTGAGTATTCTTCGCCGAATCAGCCAACGCTGCCCGCAACCGACGATTCTCGTCTCTCAACGTGCCAAGTTCGTTGGTCTGCTGGCGGAGCAATCCAATCTGGCCACGAAGCCGTGCCAATTCGCGCAATCGTTCGTCAGGTGACGAACTCCTTGATTGGGTGAGCAAATCCGAAAGACGCTGAGTTTCGGCTGTCAATTGAGCTACACGGTCGGTTTGCTGCCGCAGCGCTTCGTCCTTCTCGCGCAATTTGGTCTGGGCCTGCTGTTGAATCACCAATGAGGTCGCCACTGTGGTGACCACGATCGCGCTGACAATTCCAGCTTTGAGTTTTGTTGTAGCCATAAGTTTCAAAAGAGTGAGTGTGGTTCCCGTTCCCGCCGCCGCGCCCGCAAGCGATGCGCTCGCGAGTGTTGCCGCCAATCCTGCGGGTGCGACTTGAATCGCATGGACTGGGAGCGCAGTTGAGAGAGCCACGGCGGACGTCGTCACGCCGCGGCGAGTGAGCCGGGCACGGAGTTTTTCCAACGCACGAGCGACGCGCTTGCGGGCGGCGTCTTCATTTGAGCCAAGCGCATGGCCGACTTCCGCCAGGCTGCGTTGCTCGAAAAAGCGGAGCAACAAGGCGTCGCGGTCGTTGCGCCCAAGTTCGTCAAGGGCCTCGTCGAGCAGCGGACGGATTTGTTCCCAATCGGGAGCGGTTTCGGAATCGAGTGTGTTCATGGCCACGGCCTCCTGTTCGCGCTCCACGCGACGGCGCTCGGTGCGGAGCAATTGCGCGGCGGCGTAACGCGTCGCGCGGTGAAGCCAGCCCGCCAGCACGACGCCCTCCGGCAGGGAGCGGGCCTTGCGAGCAAGGTCGGTAAAGACCAGTTGCGCCACGTCTTCTGCGAGGTGCGCGTCACCGCCGATGCGCCGGAGCGCGACGGAATAAACGAGGTTCACGTAACGCGCGACCAGTTCGCCGAAGGCGGCTTCGGAACCATCGGTGACGTAGCGGCGCAAGAGTTTTCGGTCATCCAGCATCACGTTTCACCCAATATACAGCCGCACGACGGCAAAACCGGACATAAAAAAGCGAATCCTCCCCCGGGGAGAGGGTGAATTGTTCGCCGGTTCACGAAATAGCGTGCGCTGGAGTTGGCGGTGAGTCATCGAGCAAGCTGAGGACGGACAACTGCAACTCCCTCTCCTTGGGGAGAGGGTGAGGTGAGGGAGGTTGTTAAATATTTTTCAACGCAGAGCCGCCAAGCTGCCAAGGGGCAGGGAAAACTGGAGAGCTTCTCTGGGTCTTCGCGCCTTGCTGACTTCTCAACGCGACTGCGTGTTGGAGTTCAAGCTTCAGCTTGTCCGCGCCCGCCACGCTAAAGCGTGAACTCCAACCGGAACTCGAAGCCGTCGTGGAGTCGGCGGTGCTGGTGCTCGTCTAGTGATGTAGCAGCCGACGTAAGGAGAACTCCACCAACGCAAAGTTGGAGCTTCGGCGCCATGAACCTGGTAGGGTGACGCTCATCTTGGCTGTGCGGACGCAGCGTGACCGTCTAAGGCTTGGTGCTTGCGAGCCCGTTAAGGAGA